>NZ_CAKZPW010000136.1:0-5421 GCF_937139385.1 uncultured Maritalea sp.
CCAGATCACACGTATAAATCCCATCAAAATAGGCATAGATCAACGCCGCAACGCTGACGAATTTCTCCCCCTCATCCCATTGCACATTTATATCTGGCGCACTGTTACGCACCTCAACAGTTCTGGTCTTTGTCATTACACACTCCATACTGATCATTCTGCTCCATCACATCTAACACTCCAATTTCCATTGACAAGCTAGTAACCACTGGTTACCAGTTGAATTGGGTTACCGCTGGGAAACCTTGGGAGATGGGCCGGAGGTAACACCGTTGCTCGGGAACAGGTGGTAACAAAAGACAACTGCTCTTTGCCGCAGCGCTGCCAAATCGTCCTCTGCTCAAATTGGGAAATTCCACATGGCGCTAAAAGTCAAAAAGAACAAAAGCCCAGAACCGCCAATTGGCTGTGATTTAACCGAATGTATGGCCATGCTGGCCGGAGCATGGGCACCAAACGTCATTTGGCATTTGCGCGCAGGGCCGCGCCGCTTCAACGAACTGCGCATCGACATCCCGCCCATTTCAGCCAAAGTGCTTTCCGCCCGGCTCAAAGACCTACAATCGCGCGGCGTGGTGAAACGACAAGTGAAACCCACTTCCCCGCCGTCAGTCGAATATCAACTCTCCGAACTGGGCAAAGAATTGGTGCCTGCGCTTGAGGCCATTGTTACAGTTGGTCATAAGCTCAAAGAAAGAACTTGAAATTGACTAGACATCCCCCCACTTTCCATGAAGATCTTGGGGGGAAACAATGCGCGCATTTATCTGCACGAAATATGGCAATGCCGGTCAACTGCAATTGCATAAAGTTGCAAAACCTTCTCCCAAACCCGATGAAATCCTGATCAGGGTGAAAGCTGTTTCGATCAACAGTTGGGATTGGGACATCCTTTCAGGCAAACCAATTATCCGCATGATCGGCCCTTTCAAACCACCCTATAAGACGTTAGGTGCTGACCTATCCGGGGTGGTCGAGGCTGTTGGCGAAAACGTTGATCAGTTCGAAATTGGCGATGAAGTTTTTGGCGATGTGTCAGATAGCGGCTGGGGCGGTTTTGCTGAATTTGTGACAGGCAAGGCAGAAGACTTTTGCTACAAACCAGAAGCCCTCAGCTTTGAAGACGCTGCCTGTCTGCCTCAAGCGGGGTTGCTTGGCTATCAGGGCGTGCGCACTTTTGGCCAAGTCAAACCCGGCGACAAAGTGTTGATCAATGGCGCGGGCGGTGGTGCTGGCATGTTTGCTTGCCAGATCGCCAAGCTGGACGGGGCTGAAGTCACTGGCATCGATAGCGCTGATAAACATGAGGCCATGCGCACATTCGGCGCTGACTACACTCATGACTATAGGCAAGTTGATTACACCAAACTCGATCAACAATTTGATGTGATCATCGATGCGGTTGCCAACAGATTTCCCCCAACCTATCGCCGCGCACTAACACCCTCGGGGACCTTTGTGATGATGGGTGGCAAGATCCCTGCAATTATTGGCATACTTTTGGCCAGCCGCAAAAACACCGACGAAGGGCAGAAGTTCAAGATTCTCATGTGGAACGTCAATGACACCGATTTGCTGGATTTAGCGCAATTGGTCATCAATAAAAAAATCTCGGTCCACAAAGAAAATATCCTCCCCTTTGAGCAAACACCATCGGCATTGCAACATGTCGGCGATCAAAAAGCACTCGGCAAACTGCTGATCAGAGTGAGCTAAAAACACATCATTTTCAAATGGATAACACTGTAGCGCCCCCGGGAGCGGGCGGGCGTTCCGCGGGTTTGCGCCGCCAACATATTAACCAATGTGTCACCTTCATTTGTCTATGTGTCAAATATTATTGACATCACGTCATGAATATCATACATAGTGTACAACAAACACGACCTATTGTACCAAATTCACGACAAAGAGATACGAGGCGAACATGTCTTATCAAGAACGAAATATCGTAGTTTACATCATTAGCGGCATCATTGTGATGGCTGTTTACACCATGCATATGCAAGCCCTATTTGAAGCGGGCTTGCTTGAAAGCCCCAACGCTGGGGTCGAAATTGGCTGGAGCGTGCTCAAACTCATTGGCGGCTCAATTATTGCCACGATTGTTGTTACGATCCTTGTCACCATCATCAACGCCATCATCACCAAAGAAACCGATGTGGACGCCAGCGATGAACGCGACAAACAGATCGATCTGTTGGGTATGAAGGTCGGCTTTATCGCCTTTTCCGTCATATTTATCGGCATTTTTATTGGCCTCATTTTCGGCCTTACAACAACAATGGCCATGATCGCCATGATCTACGCAATGTGGTTTTCGTCCATCATAGAGAGTGTTGTACGGCTCTATGTTTATCGGCAGGGTTTCTAACCATGGTTAAACCCAAAGGCACACTTGAAAACAACATTCGACGGTTACGATTTGACCATGACGAAATGAGCCAGAAGGCTTTGGCAGAAGCGGTCGGCGTATCTCGACAAACCATTGTGGCAATCGAGGCGGCAAAATACTCCCCATCGCTCGAACTGGCGTTTCTTATTGCGAATGTTTTTGAAACGCCGCTGGAGGATGTGTTCAATTACACACCGCCCGACAAATAGCACGTAGCACCTAGGCGCGGGGAAACCGCGCCACACCCAAACAGTTTCACCTTTTTTGAATTCACTTGAAAACCTCAAGATTGAAAGCGCTATTTCCATGTCAAAAATCCAGCCAAAATCGAGAAAGGCACTTCGCCATGTCCCCGCAGAATAATTTTTGGAACAAGCAAGCCGCTCGTTATGACGCGTCAATTTCCAACCATGACGCGCGTTATGAAGAACGGATCGAGCAATTCAGTTACCTATTGAAACCAACAGACGTTGTTTTGGATTTCGGATGTGCCAGTGGCGAAATTGCATTGGATTTGGCACCGAGCGTAAAATCGATCGAGGGTATTGACCCTGCAAATGCCATGATTGATATCGCCACCAAAAAAGCAAATGACCGAAACATCCAAAATGCGAGTTTTCTGGCCACCGACATCTTTGATTTGCGATTAGAGCCACAGACCTTTGACGCCATTTTGGCCATGAATGTGCTGCATCTTGTCAAGGATCACGATGAGGTTTTGTATCGTCTCAAATCTCTGCTCAAGCCGGGCGGCATGTTGTTTGTTGAAACCCCATGCCTTGGTGAATTCACTTGGTGGAAGCAAAAGGTCATCCTTGCGGCAAGCGCCCTGCGCCTCGCCCCCTTTATCCATGTGTACAAGTTCGGAGAACCAGAAGCCGAACTGATGGCCCACAATTTCCAAATTTTGGGCGCCGGCAACAAACCAGATCAAGATTGCCGCGCGTGCATTGCGGCACAAAAACCAACTGAATGAGAAGATAAATGACAAAACAATCCATGAAAGCACTTTATCAAGAAGCGTTTGGCGGCCCCGAGGTCTTGCAAATCCGTGATCTGCCCATTCCAGACCCAAAGGAAAACGAAGTTCTGATTAGGGTGGAAGCCGCTCATATGGGCAATGGCGACCAGGTAGCGCGCACCGGCAATTCGCCATGGCCCCTTATGAAGATCCCCGCAAAAATCATGATGGGTTTCTTCAAACCAAAGCTCAAAGTGCCAGGCGGCGAATTTTCCGGCACGGTGACGCGCGTCGGTTCAAGTGTCAGCAAGTATAAGGTTGGCGATCGGGTGTTTGGCTTTACCGATATGCAATTTGGTGCCCATGCTCAATTTGTATGTCTGCCAGAAACAGCACCAATTGGCTTGCTGGACGACAAGGTCTCGTTTGAAGCTGCGGCGGCCATTGGTGGCTCCAACGCACAAACCGCCATGCATTTTGTTAGAACCGCCGATATCAAATCCGGCGATCAAGTGTTGATCAACGGCGCATCTGGCGGCATTGGCAGGGTCGCAACCCAATTGGCCAAAGCAAAAGGCGCAATCGTCACTGGCACCTGCTCAGCGCAAAATAGCGAGCTGGTTTTAGCCCTTGGCGCAGATGAAGTGATCGATTACCGCAAAACTGATTTCACCCAACAGGGCAAAAAATACGATGTGATCATCGACTGCGCTGGCTTTTTGCCTTGGCACAAAGTGGAGCCAGTTCTCACCCCAAAAGGCAAGCACCTCTTGGCCATGTTCGGTTTTTCCCATCTTTGGAAGCAACGCCAGACCAAAGGCAAAAGCGGCAAACAGCAATTATGTGTGCTTGCCCCCTCATCGCCCGACAAACTTGAAGAAATCGGCAAACGCCTGGCCGACGGATCGCTCAAACCCATCATTTCGCATCGTTTTTCGATGGACAAAGCAATCGATGCAGCATGGGCATATGAAAACAAAAGGCGCGAGGGCTGCATCGTTCTATTGCCCCAAGAATGGAACGGACAATGAGCCCCGGTTTTCTCCTATCGGCAATCGCTGCGACCTTTCAAACCCACTTGATGCTGTGGGAGCAACTCAACAGGCTTAAAAATGCCATCACTCAACACTCAGGAACCTAAAATGGCTGCGCTATCAATTTCAAATCCAAGACAACTGACCATTTGGGCCGCCATTTGTTATCTTGTTTTGCTTGTGGCAGGCCCAATTGGGCTGATGTATATGCCCGAGCAAATTGTGGTAGCTGGTGACGCCACCCAAACCGCCCAGAATTTGCGCACCAATATGGGCACGTTTCATCTCGGGCTGATGGCACAAATCGCTATTGTCTTCACCGAGGTCATTCTCACCGCCCTTTTGTTTGTGCTGATGAAACCGGCCGGGCGCACAACCGCGTTGATGGCAACATTCGCGCGCCTTGCCATGACAGTGGTAATGACCATCAACCTGTTGCCCCTTTTGATGATGGCGGAAGCAGCAAATGGCGCGGCCTATTTGGCAAGCTTTTCCCCAGCGCAGTTGGACAGTTTGGTGCTCTTGTTCTTCCAGTTCCACAATGGCGGCACAATCGCTTGGCAGCTCTTGTTTGCGCTGCACATGTTGCTGCTCGGCATTTTGGTTTTCCGCTCAACCTATCTACCGCGCATCCTCGGGCTTGCCCTGATCATTGGCAGCCCAAGTTATGCGCTCGATAGCTTTGGGCAAATCTTTGGTTTGATGGACATTCCCGCATACGGCCTAGCCACCAACGCACTTCTGGGCGCATCTGCTGTTGGCGAAGTGGGCGTTGCGATCTGGTTCTTGTTTAAAGGGGTAAACCTCGAGAAGTGGCGGCAAAAGAACGCGGCCTAATTCCCACGAGCACTGTCGCCGAGTTTGGTCCCGCATCAAGTGCGGGACCGTGCGATGAGCTGACTTCTAATTTGCTTCTTGCACCGCCCCGCACTTGATGACGGGCAACTCTTAACATCCATCACGGGGCATCCCCGGACTTGATCCGGGGTCAAATTGGTCACAAAGAAAAGCCGCCAACGCGGCGCCCTCAT
>NZ_CAKZPW010000137.1:0-5585 GCF_937139385.1 uncultured Maritalea sp.
ATTGGCTCGTTCGAGCCTGTCGCAAAACCTTGGGGACATAACGGCATTCCCGAAGATTTCTCGTTTGATGAGCTTCCCCCCGATCTTGATCATTTTGAGCCCTTTCTATTCAACGCTATGAAACGAATTCCAGCGCTTGAAAATACAGGTATTCATACCTGGTTTAATGGTCCCGAGAGCTTCACACCGGATGATCGCTATATGCTTGGCGAGACCGACAGTGTGCAAAATTTATTTGTGGCGACCGGGTTTAATTCGGTGGGCATGGATGTGTTTTTGCTCGGCCCAATGCCAACGCCTGCGGTCGCAATGTTGACCCGCTCGCTGCGCGCGGATTTGGGGGTGATGATTTCTGCCTCCCACAATCCCTATGACGATAATGGCATTAAATTGTTCCAACCAGATGGGTTTAAGCTGACCGATGAAATGGAAAGCGAAATCGAAGCCTTGCTCAATAGCGATTTAGCGGATGAATTGGTGCGCGGGCGCGAGATTGGTCGGGCGCACCGGATTGAAGAGGCGCGTGGTCGATACTCTGAATATGCGAAACGCACACTCCCAAGGCTGACCGAGTTTTCGGGCCTGCGGGTGGTCGTGGATTGCGCGAACGGGGCGGCCTATAAATCTGCCCCTGAAGTTCTTTGGGAACTTGGTGCAGAAGTAATCACCATTGGTGTGTCGCCCGATGGGTACAATATCAACGAAGGTTGCGGGTCTACTGCGCCACACTTGCTGCAACAAAAGGTCCGCGAAACGCGCGCCGATATCGGCATTGCATTGGATGGTGATGCGGATCGGGTGGTTATTGTTGATGAAAAAGGCGACATCATTGACGGCGATCAGCTAATGGCTGCGCTTGCTATGTTTTGGCAGGAACAGGGCAAGCTGAAGGGCGAAGGGGTTGTGGCCACTGTGATGTCAAACCTTGGTCTTGAGCGCTATTTGAATAGCCGCGACCTGTCGCTTGAACGCACTCAAGTTGGAGATCGATATGTGCTTGAGCGCATGCGAGAAGGTGGCTTTAATCTGGGGGGCGAACAGTCCGGCCACATCATTCTGTCCGACCATACAACAACAGGCGACGGGCTTGTTTCTGCACTTCAAATAATGGCCTTGATCCAGACAAAAGATAAACCTGTATCTGAGGTTTGTCGCTTGTTCGACACAGTGCCCCAATTGTTGACCAATGTGCGATACGAAAGTGGCGCGCCGTTGGAAAATATTCTTGTGAAACAAGCCATAGCAGCCGGTGAGGAAAAGATGGGCGACAGCGGACGTTTGGTCATTCGCGCCTCTGGCACAGAGCCGTTAATTCGCGTGATGGGTGAATGCGACGACGAAAAGCTTGTGAATGACGTGGTGGGTGATATCGCGGATGTCATTCAGCAGGTGGCTTAGTCATTTACCAAGTTGAATGCAATTAAGCAGGCGGTGTCGGTAAACGGCGCCGCTTTCTTTTTTTCAGTATCCCTTCGGCGATCAACAGCCCGAAAATAATCGCGAAGAAACCCGCGAATTGGATTGGGGACAATTGTTCTTGGAAGATGATTGCCCCAAGCACCACGGCCACGATGGGAATCAGATAGCTGGTTTGGGTGCAAAAGGCGGCTGATGTCTTATCGACCAAACGGTAGTAGACAATTGTTGCGACCCATGTGGGGATGATGGCCAAATATGCAGTTGAAGCCCAACCTTGCCAACTAATGGAGGTCGGTATGGGTTCAAAAAGAATTGCCCCTAAGATGGCTGTACCTGTTGCCACCAAAATAGTGCCGTAAGATTTGGTCATGGCTGGCATATCGATCATGCGGCGCGAAATAATGCCGTTGGTGGCATAGCCTGTGGTGGCAATGATCAAAAGGACAAACGGTAGAATTAGTATGGTTTGAGTGTCATTGTGCTTGCCGCTGCCCGCAATTATGGCTGCTACACCCAGAAAACCGATAATCAGGCTAAGAAGACGCACCGGCGTTGCTTTTTCCTCGGGCAAAAAAACCAGCGAGAACAACAAAACCTGAAACGGTATCGTGGCCATCATCAACCCAGCGATCGCCGATGGTACATAGGGGGCCGCATAGGAGACCAAAATGAATGGAATTGCGGTGCCGAATGAGCCCAAAAACAGCATTGCCCGCCACTCGCGCCAGCTATTTGGCAATCGAATGTTTTGCCACTTCGCAAAAATGAACATGCAAATTGAGGCGATCACCAGCCGAATCGCCACCAGCCATAGGGGGCTCAAATGTTCGACAGCGACCTTGATGGCAATGAAGGCACTGCCCCACATAAACACAAGGCTGGCAAGCCAAAGCCAATCGGAAGCTGCGCGTTGTTCGTTTTCCATGATTTCACCAAAATAGGGTGCTCAAGACCCATCGACGTTAAAGAGATTGTTGAAATATTAGGGTTAAATATTGAGGTTAAGCGCCTTTTAACAAAAAGGCGCAATAATGGCCAATGAGAAGTCACAGAAAATGGCTTGCGTAATAAGGATTAGAATGATGCTAAAATGGACAATGGCCGCCTCACTGGCTGTTGCAAGCATGTTCGGTAGCAGCGTATTGGCTGCCGACATGATTGTGCCTGAACCAGAATATCCAGTTTATCCTGAATTGCCAGAAGTTGACTATGGGCTTGGAGGCTCATTCTATCTGCGTGGTTCAGTTGGCGGAAATGCGCTTTGGGCGCGTAACGTCTCGATTTGCTGTACGGACAATACAGTTACCGACATGGGCTGGGGATACAGCTATGGTGTTGGTGCTGGTTATGAATTTGGCGATGGATGGCGTGCGGATATTACCGTCGACGCCCTTTCAAATACGGGTCTGAAATCAGGCGGTTACACAGCGAGCTTGCGCTCAACGGTTGCTTTGGCAAACGTTTATTATGACTTTAGCCTTGAAGACTTTGGCAACCATTCCGCTGAAGGTGGTTGGGTTGGCTATGTGGGCGGTGGTGTTGGTAAAGCTTGGAGCTATGCTTCAGCTACACACCCAACAAGCGCAGACCTAGTTGAAGGCTCTGCCGCTGCGACATCTTGGGCTGCCGCTGGTATGGTTGGTGTAGGTTACGACATGGGCAATATGGTTGCTGATGTTGGCTACCGTGCGCTCTGGATGAAGGGTTTCTCTACCGCTGGTGGGACCGATTTTTGGGCCCAAGACGCAATTGCACACGAAATTCGTGCAAGCTTGCGGTACCGTTTCCACTAAGCTCTTTAAGGGCTTAGTTTGAGTTTTAGACCTCGCGTCAGCAATGGCGCGGGGTTTTTTGTTTGTCAGACAATTGCGACGAATTTGCAGCTTTGCGATTTTTCGTTTGCAATTCTCATTGACTGTCTCTATTCCGGTCAGTGGGCCACCTCTCCCCAACGAGAGGCGCCTATCTGAAAGGGTAGTCACATGACAGATATTTTGAAACCGGACCTTCGTCCGGTAAATCCGCGTTTTTCTAGCGGTCCTTGCACTAAACGTCCGGGTTGGACGCCAAATTTCCTTGAAAACACACATCTTGGTCGCTCGCATCGCGCGAAGCCGGCAAAAGCACGTATTCAGCTCGCTATTGATCTGACACGTGAATTGTTGAATGTGCCAGATGATTATCGGATCGGCATTGTGCCCGGTTCTGATACCGGCGCAGTTGAGATGGCCCTATGGTCCATGCTTGGCGCGCGCGGCGTAGATATGCTGGCATGGGAAAGTTTTGGCGCGGGTTGGGTCACAGATGTGGTCAAGCAACTCAAGCTTGATGATGTGCGGGTAATGGAGGCTGACTACGGTCATCTTCCAGACCTTAACGCGGTCGATTGGGCACGCGATGTGGTTTTCACTTGGAACGGCACCACGTCTGGTGCACGTGTGCCAAATGCGGATTGGATTGCAGCGGACCGTGAAGGTCTTGCGATTTGTGATGCGACTTCTGCCGCTTTTGCCCAAGACTTAGATTTCCAAAAGCTCGACGTGGTGACTTTTTCTTGGCAGAAAGTTTTGGGGGGTGAAGGCGCACATGGTGTGATCATTCTGTCTCCCAAGGCAGTTGAGCGGCTTGAAACCTTTACGCCGGATCGCCCTTTGCCAAAAATTTTCCGTCTGACGAAAGGCGGCAAACTGATTGAAGGCATTTTCCAAGCTGCAACCATCAACACCCCATCTTTGATGGTGATTGAAGATGTGATTGATGCAATGGAATGGGCCAAGTCACTGGGGCCAAATTCGCTTCGTGAACGCGCTGATGCCAATTTTAAGGTGCTCTCTGATTGGGTTGATGCAACCGACTGGGTTGCCAATTTGGCCGCTGATCGGGCAACGCAGTCCAACACATCGGTTTGCTTGAAAATCGTTGATGCGGATATCACTGCGCTAGACGCGGACAAACAGGCTGCTTTTGCAAAAGCGATTGCAACGCGTTTGGATCAAGAAGATGTCGCTTACGACATTGGCGCTTATCGCGATGCACCAGCGGGCTTGCGCATTTGGGCCGGCTCCACAGTTGAAGCGGCAGATTTGCAAGCATTGACCGCTTGGCTTGATTGGGCGTTTGCCACTGAAAAAGCTGCGCTTTTGCAAGCTGCGTAAAGCGACACGATCAGATTTAGTTGGCGGAACAGTCCGCCAACCTTTTTCCCAGATTTAAAAATTGATGGAGGCTTTCATGCCTAAGGTTCTTGTATCAGACAAGTTGAGCGAAACCGCGGTTCAAATTTTCCGCGACAATGGTGTTGAAGTAGATTTTTTGCCAGATGTGGGCAAAGACAAAGACAAATTGCTTGAAATCATCGGCCAATATGATGGTTTGGCGATCCGTTCTGCCACGAAAGTAACTGAAAAGATCATCGCAGCGGCGACCAACCTAAAAGTTATCGGTCGAGCAGGCATTGGTGTGGACAATGTGGACATTCCAAAAGCCACGGCCAAAGGCATTATTGTGATGAATACGCCGTTCGGCAATTCAATCACCACAGCTGAGCATGCCATTACCCTTTTGCTTTCTACCGCCCGCCAAATTCCGGCTGCGGACGCGTCAACCCGCGCCAGCAAATGGGAAAAGTCAAAGTTTATGGGCGTGGAAGTAACCGCCAAAACTTTGGGTATTATCGGGTGTGGTAATATTGGTGCCATCGTTGCGGACCGCGCTCAGGGTCTTAAAATGAAAGTGATCGCGTTTGATCCTTTCCTTACACCTGAACGTGCGCTTGATCTGGGCGTAGAAAAAGTTGAGCTGGACGAGTTGCTTGGTCGTGCAGACTTCATTTCTTTGCACACGCCCTTAACAGATTCAACGCGCGGTATTTTGGGTGCTGACGCTTTTGCAAAAATGAAAAACGGTGTGCGGATTGTGAACTGTGCACGTGGTGGGTTGATCGATGAAGCGGCGCTGAAAGTGGCGCTTGAGAGTGGTAAGGTTGCCGGTGCAGCGCTTGACGTTTACGAAGTCGAGCCTGCAAAAGACAACCCGCTTTTTGAAGCGCCGAATGTGATTTGTACGCCGCACCTTGGCGCTTCAACCACCGAGGCACAGGAAAATGTGGCGCGGCAAGTCGCAGAACAAAAGAGCGCATACTTGATGCATGGTGCGATTCAAAACGC
>NZ_CAKZPW010000138.1:0-4590 GCF_937139385.1 uncultured Maritalea sp.
AAGAGCTATTCGTGCCCACTATCTCAATGCGGTGGATTTAAGTCCGCATATTAAGAAAGACATTGGTTTAGATCATGTGCGCGAAAGATACGATTTGCGGTAGCATTGCCGTTAAGGGGCGGTCCGTTTGTGACCGCCCCTTTTTTGTCTGCATTAGCTCGCAATATTGGTTTCAGCACCTGATAATTTCTTGGCATTTGGCGATAAGAAGAACGCGATGATGAATAATATGGTCATCAACAATACGATCGTTGGTGCTGGCGCGCTATCGATGAAAAACGATAGATATATGCCCAAGAAAGCTGAACTGACGGACAAGCCAAAAGCCCACACCAGCATTTGACCAATGCGTCGAGTAATCAGATAGGCGATAGCCCCCGGCGCAACCAACAAAGCGATGGCTAGGATGATGCCCACTGCTTTTAGCGCGGCCACGACGCTGAGCGAAATGATGGCCAGCAAACCGTAGTGCAGCACTTTCACAGGCAAACCAATTGCGCTGGCATGCTGTTGATCAAAAATATAGAGCAGCAAATCGCGCCATCTTAAAATGATAACCGCTGAAATGAAGAGGGCGATCAGCCCGGTTTCTATGATGTCATACGTGTTGATGCCCAGCATGTCGCCAAATAGAATATGGTCCAAGTGCACGTCGGTTTCGATTTTTGTATAAAGCACAATCCCCAAGCCAAACATGCCCGAAAAGACCACGCCCATTACGGTATCCTCTTTTACCCGCGAGTTTTCGGTAATGAAGCCCGTGGAAATTGCGCAGGTCATGCCCGCAAAAAATGCCCCAATGGCGAGTGGAATACCCGTGACATAAGCCAGTACAATGCCCGGCAACACAGCATGGGAAATGGCGTCGCCCATCAAAGACCAGCCTTTGAGCACCAAGAAGCATGACAAAAGCGCGGCGGGAATAGACACCAGAACCGAGATCAAAAATGCATTGCGCATAAATTCAAATTGAAAGGGCGCAAGTGGGTCCGAAATTAAGAGGTCAATCATTGCGCGGCCTCCGGTTCTGCATTGCGGCGTGCCCGTTGGGCCAGCATGCCGTGTTTGGGGGCAAAGACAAATGCGAGCAAAAACATTGCGGTTTGCAGCACAACAATAATGCCGCCAGTGGCTCCATCAATGAAATAAGAGATATATGCACCAAACAACGCACTGAGCGTGCCAATGGCCACGCTGACCATGATGAGGCGCGGAAAGCGGTCCGTAAGCAAATAGGCTGTGGCTCCTGGGGTGACTACCATAGCAATCACCAAGAAAGCGCCAACGGTTTGCAATGCAGCAACTGTGCAGGCGCTCAATAGGGTGAAGAACAGAATTTTGAGCGCGGTTGGGTTGATGCCGATAGAGCGGGCGTGCGCTTCGTCAAAAAAGGTGACCATTAGGTCTTTCCATTTGAGCAGCAGAACCGCCAGTGAGATCAGCGAAATAATGACCAACTGCAGAGTATCGGTTGGGGTGACCGCCAATATGTTACCCAAGACGATGGTTTGAATGTTCACCGACGTTGGGGACAAGGACACCATGAAGAGCCCTAGGCCAAAGAAGGATGTAAAGATCAACCCAATGATGGCGTCCTCACGCAGTTTTGTGCGTTGATTAAGGAACAACATGGCAGCAGAGGCCAATGCGCCCGAGAAGAAGGCTCCAACAGCAAAAGGTAGGCCCAGCATATAGGCGCCGGCAACGCCGGGCACGATAGAGTGGGACAGCGCGTCGCCAATCAACGACCAGCCTTTCAGCATCAAATAGGCAGATAGAAACGCGCAAACAGCGCCAACCAATGCGCTCACCCAAATGGCGTTGCGCATGTAGCCATAAGTGAGGGGTTCAAACAAAAGATCAATCATCGTCGTTTGACCCGCTGCGTTTGTGTTCCATATTGTCTTGTTCGCCATACATGATCAGCGGACGTTCATCATCCGAAATAATAGCGATGTGGCGTGCATCTTCATCGTCGTGCAAGTCGGTGCCACCGAACACAAAGTGGCGCAATACGCCGCCAAAGGCTTTTTCCAAGTTGTCTTGGGTGAATACTTCCTTGGTATCCCCATAAGCGAGCACAGTGCCTTTGACCAAAATAGTGCGGTCACAAAACTCTGGTACAGACCCTAAATTGTGAGTGGAAACAAGGATCACCTTGCCTTCGTCGCGTAGCGCGCGCAGCAGGGCGATGATGGTGTCTTCGGTTTTAACGTCGACACCGGTAAACGGCTCATCGAGCAGAATGACTTCGCCTTCTTGAGCCAAAGCGCGAGCTAAAAATACCCGTTTCTTTTGCCCACCGGAGAGTTCGCCGATTTGGCGAAGTCGGAACTCTTCCATGCCCACACGGTTAAGTGCCTCTGTGACTTTTTCATGATCAATTCTTTTGGGGCGGCGCAAAAAGCCCATATGGCCATAGCGGCCCATCATCACCACGTCTTCCACCAGAACTGGGAAATTCCAATCCACATCTTCAGTTTGGGGCACATAGGCGACAAGGTTTTCTTTTAAAACCTCACGAATGGGTCGACCCAGAATTTGCACCTCGCCCTCAGTCACCGGGGCAAAGCCCATGATGGATTTAAACAAGGTGGATTTGCCACTACCATTTACGCCCACCAAGGCAGCAATGGTGCCGCGCGGCAACTGAAATGAAGCATCACGAATAGCGGTATGGCCATTGCGGTACGTCACCGTGACGTTTGAAACTTTTAGGCCCGAAGTGGTGACGAAGGAATTCTCCGCCCCGGTCATATCATTCATTTTGACAATCCGTCTGCGATGGTTTGCGATGTGACGCGCAAGAGGTCCAAAAAGGTGGGTACGGGACCGTTTTCGTCTGTTAACGAGTCAACATATAATACACCAGCGTAGTCTGCGTCTGTTTCGCGCGCAACTTGCTCTGCGGGAGCTGAGGATATTGTGCTTTCTGAAAACACTGCTTTGATATTGTTTTTGCGCACTTGGTCAATCACATCGCGCACCTGGTGCGGTGTGCCTTGCTGATCCGCATTGATGGGCCACAAATAGAGTTCTTTCAAACCAAAATCCCGGGCGAGATAGCTGAATGCCCCTTCAGAGGTCACCAGCCAGCGTTGATCTGCGGGGATGGCTTGGATCGCTTTGCGGATCGGTTCTACTGTGGCGGTTATTTCGGCCTTATATGCCTCAGCGTTGGCCAAATAGACTGCAGCATTCTTAGGATCATGCTCAGCAAATGCTTTGGCGATATTGTCCACATAGATCAAAGCATCGCTTGGCGACATCCAAGCATGGGGGTTGGGTTTTCCAGTGTAAGGGCCATTGGCGATGCCCATTGGTTCGATGCCATCGGTGATGGTTACGCTTGGGATATCGCGCAGATTGTTAAAGAATTTTTCAAACCATAATTCAAGGTTCAGCCCGTTCCACAAAACCAAATCCGCCCCCTGCGCACGAATGATATCGCGCGGGGTTGGTTGGTAGTTATGAATTTCAGCTCCGGGTTTGGTAATCGATTCAACGATCGCCGTGTCCCCCGCAACATTTTGCGCCATGTCGGCAATAATAGTGAATGTGGTGACCGCTTTGAACTTAGCCATCGCGGGGGTGGCGACAAGCGACATCGCGCTTGCAGCAATAAGCGCGGCGGCAAGAATTGGCTTTTTGAACTTCATGGATGAACCCTATCAACAAACATAATCCGTTGATTAGAATCAGTAATGCAATTGCAAATCGTTTGCAAGAGCTATTGCGAATGATTTGCAAAAGCCGTTGTGGCTATTAACTGCTCGGAACTTGAATAGTGTCTCACTTGATCGTAATCGTGATCTTCAACTCTTCGTCTAGCTCGAGTCCGAACTCCGCCTCATCCGGGACAATCCAAGCCAACTCGGTACTTTTGGGGTCTCGAACCAGCTTTACATTTCCGAGTTCTACGCCGGCGCGGAAGTTTTTCGGGTTAATGCTGGTGTTTGGCTCAAGCTCAATCACAAAGCGATAACCAGGAATTGGAAAGAATGCGTCGCTCTTTTCAACGATAAGGTCGCCAAATTTTAATCTATCAAGAAAAGCGGTTCGGCGAACACGTGCCACCTCAATCGCCTCTTCATTGGCCCAGTAGATGCGGCTTTTTGCCAAAAAATCGGCGTAGGCCTCATGTGTGGCGAGCTGGGCGGCCATGTAATCGCGCAAAGGACCACCTTCAATCAGTTCTGCTGCCGCTTTTTTCATTGCTTCTTTGGTCAATTCTTTCGCGACGCTAATTCCAATGTCCCGGCCAATACTCGTAACGAGCGCCCCTATGCCCCTTTTTCCAGTTGCTTTGCCAAATTCTTCAGCCGCTTTGAGTACCTTCTCTTCTGATTTAGCGATTTTGCTTGCGATGCGGTCCGGCAAGCTGAAATTTCCATTGACCAAGTCTTGGGGGCGACGAAAGCTCTTATATACATCTGCGCCAAACTTGGCGGCTTCGTGTTCTAAGGCTGCTTTGTTTAGTTTGGCATAACTGCCGGAAGTGCGAAATGGCGTTGATATCGCCTCTTTATATATTTGATTTAGTGCAGCCTCCTTACCTTGCTCGTCCCACCAAGATTGCTCGTTTTCTTC
>NZ_CAKZPW010000139.1:0-4590 GCF_937139385.1 uncultured Maritalea sp.
AAGCACCGTTCCTAATTGAAAGACTTGGGTGCCCAACTATCTATTGTGCGCCCGGAAATATCGCGAATTGTCATACGCTGGAGGAGCGTATTTCAATCGATGAATATCTTACCGGCATCATTGCTTTCGCGGAGTTCATCGTCAGTTTTTGCGAGATCGAAAACCAATAGTAACGAGGAGAAATCAATATGCACTATCTATCGAAAACCGCTCTATCTGCGGTTGTCGCTTTGGCATTATCTGGCTCAGCATGGGCACAAACAGTTGGCCCAAATGGCGAAGCCGCAACCCCATCGTCAGAAGTAACAGTTGCAGACAGTGACGTTGCCGCGCTTAAGGCAGGTAACTACAAGGCGGCGTTTGTTTGGCATGATCAGTCAGATTTTGTAAGCGCCGTTTCATTGGGTGCAACGGATGAATTTGACCGTTTAGGCATTGAAGTTGTAGCAACAACCAACGCGGGATTTGATACTGCAAAACAGCGCAGCGATATCGAAACCGTCATGGCAAAATCGCCAAACATCGTGTTGGCCTTGCCGCTCGATCCTGTTGCATCTGCCGCTGCATTTAAAGAAGCAACCGAAACTGGCGTACAATTGGTGTTCTTATCTAACGTACCGGCAGGCTACGAACATGGTGAGCAATATGCATCTATTGTAACCGACGATCTTTTCCAGATGGGTAAGCAAGCCGCTGATGCACTGGCAGCAAATATGGGCGGAAAAGGCTCAGTTGGATGGATCTTCCACGATGCCACATATTATGTGACCAACCAGCGCGACAACGCTTTTAAGACAACAATCGAAAACGATTATCCTGACATGGAAATTGTTGCTTCCGCTGGCATCAGCGACCCTGCACGGGCTGAAGAAATTGCCAATGCGATGTTGCTCAAGCACCCAGATCTTGGTGGCATTTACGTAACATGGGCCGGTCCCGCTGAGGGCGTCTTGTCTGCACTTCGCACCAATGGCAACAAAGACACCAAGATCGTAACGCTTGATCTGTCTGAACCAATCGCACTCGACATGGTTCGTGGTGGAAACGTTGCTGCATTGGTTGCAGACGAGGCATATGAACTTGGCCGCGCCATGGCAGCATCAGCTGCACGCGGGTTACTTGGCCAATCCAGCCCAGCATTTGTAGTGGCACCTGCTGTGACCGTGACCAATAAAAACATAAATGAAGGCTGGATGCTTTCACTTCACCGCGAAGCACCAAAGAGCCTGACCCAATAACTCCCTTTGACCTAGCTGGGGGCGGCATCGCTGCCCCCATTTTTGCGGTTTACCCCGCCGCTCGCATTACAGGATTTTGCAAATGCAAAAGCTAGCCCAACTCTCACAGAAGCTGAATTTGACACAATATGTGGTTTATATTGGCTTTCTATTGATCTTCGTGTTCTTCGCCATAACTTTAGGCGATGATGGGTTTTTGACCCAGCGGAACTTGGTCAACATCGCCCTACAAACCGCTCCCACAACAATTATGGCGATAGGATTGGTGTTCGTCCTCGCAGCCGGAGAAATCGATCTGTCCTTTGGCTCGATTGTTGCTGTTTCTGCGCTCGCGAGCGCTGTTGTGCTTGGCGAGCAACCACTGTTTTTTGGCATTTTGGCAGGATTAGGCGTTGGAGTTGCAATTGGATTTTTCAACGGCATACTCGTCGCTTATTTGCGCTTGCCGTCTTTCCTTGTGACATTGGCAACTATGGGCCTATTTGCTGGCATTGCCCGCACCATGACGGACCTTAGGTCTGTGCCCGTTCTTAATTCAACTTTCACTGATTTATTCGGCTCCGGTTCGCTCTTTGGTGTACCTTCACTTGTTTTGTGGACCATCGGCGCAGTTGCGCTAGGTCATTTCGTATTCCGCGAAACCAAATTCGGCGCACACGTCTTGGCCACAGGCGACAATCCGCGCGCGGCGCAAGTTTCTGGCATCAAGGTTCCGCGTGTTCGCATGCTGGTGATGATGGTTTGTGGCGCTTGTGCTGGCCTTGCAGGTCTACTTTATGCCGGTCGTTTGCAATCAGCGCGATACACGTTGGGCGAAAGTGACCTAATGACCGTAATCGCTGCGGTGATCATAGGCGGCACTGCACTGAATGGCGGGAAAGGTACGATCATTGGCGCCCTAGTCGGCTCGCTTATGATGGGCATGCTCAATAATGGCCTTATATTGATGGGCCTTTCTGTTTCGGACCAAATGATCGTCCGAGGATTAATAATTCTGATTGCAGTCGCCATTTCATTGCGCGACGTAAACCGATAGGAGCATCCATGTTTCTCGACCTTATTCGAAGAAGAAACCCAAAACTCATCGAGACAGCTATCGCTTTGCATCAGGCAGGCAAAATCCCTGCCAATGCATATGTTCTCGACTTGGATGCCGTGGAGCATAACGCCGCAATATTGCGCGCGGAAGGCGATCGTTTGGGCATGAAGGTCTTTGCCATGACCAAACAGGTTGGACGCAATTCAGGATTTTGCCAAGCAGCTGTGCGCGGCGGCGTCGATCGTGCAGTTGCCGTGGATGTTGCCTGCGCGGTGGCTTGCACTCGGGCCGGTTTGCCAGTGGGTCATGTTGGTCATCTCGTGCAAGTTCCTAAATTCGAAGCTGATCTTGTTGCGAGTTACATCAAACCAGACTATTGGACGATCTTTAGCATTGAAAAGGCACGGGAAGCGGCGGCGGCCGCAAAAAAAGCTGGACGTGTTCAAGATTTGCTTGTCCGCATTAAAGCTGACGGAGACACTTTCTACTCAGGCCATGAAGGCGGTGTGAAAGCCGAAGAGATAGTGGCCTTTGCCCGTGTCGTCGATCAGTTAGATGGTGCACGGTTTGCTGGCATCACGACTTTCCCCGCTCTGCTCTTCAACCAAGAAAGCAACGAGGTCTTGCCAACTCACAACCTTTCCACCTTGGAAGCGGCTGCCATGGCTCTAGTGGATGCAGGCTACAACGATATAGAAATCAATGCGCCTGGCACCACGTCTTCCGTTGTTCTTGAAGCTTTGGCGAACGCAGGTGCAACCCAATGTGAGCCTGGCAATGCCTTGCATGGGACCACCCCATTACACGCCGTTAAAGACCTGCCTGAACTTCCAGCTGCGGTTTACCTCAGCGAAGTCTCCCATCTGCATGAAGATAAAGCCTATTGCTTTGGCGGCGGTCTATATATTGATCCCGTGTTTCCAGACTATGACTTGAAGGCAATTGTGTCTTCAACGCCAACGGCTCAAGCAAACGCACTCGCAAGCGTTGAAATTCCACCAACAAGCGCAATCGATTATTACGGCATGATTGATGCGACACAAAATGTTTCACCCAAATCTGGTGATAGCGTTGTGTTCGGCTTTAGAGGGCAGGCATTTGTAAAGCGCGGATACACTGTAGGCGTGTCAGGCATTTCCAAAGATACGCCAAAAGTTGTGACAATCGAGAATATTTTTGGTCAAGAAGAAGCTTGGCCCAACCTAAGGTAGTCAAATGAATAGTCAAACTGTTGATGTGCCTCAGGACGTACTGCGGCTTGAAAATATCCACAAATCCTTCGGTGGTGTGGTCGCAATTGAGGACTTTTCGCTCGATCTGAAAGCGGGAGAGATTGTTGCACTTGTTGGTGACAATGGGGCTGGTAAATCGACCCTGATTAAGATCATATCAGGTGTATACACCCCTACAACCGGCACCATTTCGTTTGACGGAGATGAGGTCAATTTCAAAGACGCGACACAAGCACGCGCGTCTGGTATTGAGGTTGTTTATCAAGACCTTGCATTGGCTGATGAGCAGGCTGTTTACATGAATATGTTTCTTGGTCGCGAGCAAACACGTGGGCCACTTTTCCAGTTGGACCGCAAGAAAATGATTGCTGAGACCGAGCAGCTCGTTGAAGATCTTGACGTTCGCATCCCCTCTGCTCGAACCACCATTCGCAATCTGTCAGGTGGACAACGCCAAGGTGTTGCAATCGCCAGAGCAACCCATTGGGCAAAAAAACTGGTTTTGCTGGATGAGCCAACAGCGGCACTGGGTGTGGCAGAAACAGCAAAGGTTGAAAAGCTTGTCGCAAGCCTCAAAGAGCGCGACCTCGCTGTCCTCATCATTAGTCACAGTCTAGACCAAGTATTTCGCCTCTCCGACCGCATCTGCGTCCTGCGCCGTGGTCAGCAAATTGGCATTCGAGAAACGGTAAAGACAGACAAAAATGAGATTGTATCGATGATCACAGGGGTCTAGTTGCGTTTGTGGCGGCAAGTCGCCACAATGCTGCGCCAAGCGGAGGCATTCGTCCATTTACCACCGGACTACGGTCCCAGTAAAATTCGACGAGTGATCAATCTCCGCCTACTTGATAAGCGGGCTACAAATCGCGCCGTGGTTAATAAGTCGAGACGGCCGCCTTTCGATGATTGAGAGGTTTTGTCAGTGCACGATGTCGGCTTTAGGGAAATTGAAGTGCTATATTTATTTTGCGGCTAAGGTCGGTTCTGGGCCGCGAATGCAAGATACTGATTAGTGGGGCGCAACCCAGAAAAATAGTCGCTCAGATAGTATTGCTTTGCGATACGCCAATCGCAGGGC
>NZ_CAKZPW010000140.1:0-9596 GCF_937139385.1 uncultured Maritalea sp.
CGATATCGATGGCACGCTTAGTCATATTCAAGAGTTGTGCAGTCATGTGACGCCCCGTCACCCAACCTTAAAGTAAACCACCACGCAGTGCTGCGTTAACGAGTAATAGTTATGGCAACCAAATCATCAAATACTGGCTTTAAGCTTGGGCTAAAGAGCGGCCTGCGTATGGGGCAAACGGCTGCGGCGGTCTATCCCAAAGTGGCCAAATGGCTATGGCAGCGCCGTCAGCCAGAAGCGAAAGAAGTCCGCGAGCTATTTGAACAGCTTGGTGCAACAACTCTGGTGCATGGTCGGTTGGCGGGCAGCGGGGAACAGTTGGTCGCCAGCATGCCTGGGCATGTGGCGCAAGAGCCTGGTTCTATTATGAAATTTGGCGCGAACGCCGACGCATTGCATATGTTTGATGCTGCTAGCGGCAAGCGACTGGAGCAATAATGTCCCAATCTCAACTCGATGCATTTCGCGGGGGCGATCGCTTGGTGCGCATTATTGGCCACCGGGGTGCGCGGGGCATTATGCCTGAAAATACCATGGTGGGATTTGAGTGGACACTGCGCATGGGCGTTGGCGCGCTAGAATTCGACGTGCTTTTAACCAAGGACGACATTCCAGTAATCGTTCACAATCATCAACTTACGTCCTCTACGACGCGGGATCAGGATGGGCAATGGTTGCGGGGCCAGGAACCCACGATTTGCGATCTGACTTATGCAGAAATCTGTGGGTTCGATGTGGGGGGAATTGATAGCCGGAGTGCCTATGGGCAGCGGTTTCCCGATCAGGCGTTCTTGAGCCACATACGGGTGCCGCGCCTTGTCGATCTGTTGGAATTGGTTGCCCGTCCGTGTTTTGCAAAAACGGCACTTATGCTGGAGATTAAATCAGATCCCAAAGCTGAACAGCCAGGTGTTGCCCGCATAAATACTGTTAAACGGGTCGTTGATGCTGTGCGCAATACGGGTCTGTCCCATCGCACGATTTTGCATAGTTTTGACTGGGACATATTGGCAGAATGTCAAAGACAAGCACCTGATATGCCGGCTTCGTTTCTGACACAGATGCCAGAGAATGAGGACGATGCGGGGGAGGATTCGGCGCTTGGTTTCGGTGCTGAATTGAGAAAAGCGAAATCAATACCTGAACTCGTCGTAAAAGCGGGCGGTGAGCTGTGGTGCCCTTATATCAAGGACATTAATGCCCAAGACATTGCTCGTGCGAAAGAGCTGGGCCTGCTGGTGGTGACGTGGACAGTCAACGAAATTGATGACATTAACCAAGCCATTGAACTTGGCGTGGATGGCATTGTTTCAGACTATCCCGGTCGTGTGCAACATGCATTGTTGGCGCGTGATTATCATTGGTTGCCGACACTGCAAGATAAAGAGCCGCACGCGCGCCGTTTTCCGGAATCGGCGACGGTGTAGCCAATGGCACTTTTAGATTTTTTGGTCTCCATTTTTGGCGCAACGATGCTGCTGCTTTTTGCCGTGCGTTTGGTGCAAAATAGCATCGAACGTGTAAAGGGTCCTGAGTTCAGACGGCTACTCACGCAAACGCGTAGTCCTTACCGAGGAGCTGCAGTTGGTTTTGTTCTTGCCATTTTGTTGCAAAGCTCTGCGGCGGTGGCGGTTCTAACATCGGGGTTCTCTGTTGGGGGCGCGTTAAGTGCGGCCACGGGGCTTGCAATTATTCTAGGCGCTGATTTGGGTTCAGCAATTGTGGTGCGCATGCTGTCGTTGGATTTGCATTGGCTTGCGCCCATTTTGTTGGGCATCGGTGGATGGCTTTACTTAAAATTTAGTGCAAGGAACATCAGGCAAGTTGGGGGCATCTTGCTTGGGATTGCACTGATCATTGTGGCACTGGGCATGTTGCGCGCTACAATTGAACCCTTGCAGTCTAGCGACTTGTTGCCTGCCATCGAAAGTTCATTGGCCGCCGATCCGGTTTTAGCTTTTGTTCTGGGGGCCGTTTTGGCCTTTGTTATGCATTCAAGCGTCGCTGCCATTTTGATGTTTGGCGTTGCGGTTTCTGCCGGTGCGTTGTCTTTGGATGTTGGTATTGTTCTGGTGCTTGGTGCCAACCTTGGTGGCGCGTTGGTGCCCTTGTGGATCACACGCACTATGCCCATTGAAGCGCGGCGCGCGGTCACCTTAAATGTGGTGCTGCGTGGGCTCACCGCTGCAACCTTTGCATTGATTTTTGCACGTGGTTGGCTTGCCAATATCGACTTTGCGCAAATCGGCCTTATTGGTATCCATGTCTATTTCAACGTGGTGTTGCTGATCTATTTGCCTTTTGTTGGGTTGGTCGCCAAACTTGCGACCCGTCTAATGCCAGAGCAATTGCACAATCAAAACTCTGAACGATCTATGTTGGAACGCTCTTTGTTGGATGAGCAAGCGCTAAAGTCTGCCTCCACAACCATCATTTCCCTTAGACGCGAAGTTGTTCGGGTCACCCAGTTGACCGAGCAAATGACCAAAGAAGTTTTGACCTGGTTTACGATGGGAACAGCGCCGGATGCTGAACTGTTAAAACGCGATGCGCGGTTGGTGCATAATGCGGGCCAAGCCATTCGACAATATGTGACAAGAATTTCAGCTGAAAAACTGAGTAAATCCGAATTCAAACGTATGCGAGATCTGGCCGACTATGCTTTGTCATTGGAAGCTGCCGCCGATATTGTGGTCCAGCGGCTGCTCAATGTTGTTGAAACCTGCAGAAACGAAAAGCTGCGGTTCTCTGATAATGGACGCAAAGAAATACAAAGCATTGCTGAGCAGCTGTTGCAAAATATGTCCAAATCTTATGACCTACTGGTCACAGACGATGTTGAAGCCGCACGTGAATTGTTTCGCGATAAGGATGAGTTGGGGGCTTTGGTCGGACGGTCCAGAAAGCGCCACTTGATGCGTCTAAAAGACGGGCTTGAAACAAGTGTGGCCACGAGCGAATTGCATCTTGAGTGCTTGTCGGCAATGAAAGAGCTAAACGCGCGTACTGTTGCTAACGCTTATCCAATATTAAAACGTGAGGGGCAGCTTCTCCAATCGCGTCTGATCCTTGAGGGGTAGCCTCAAGGATTACAGCAATATTGGCTGTCGCAAAACCCGCTTTGCCGTCAGCGCCGCCCAACAGATGTGCGGTGTGGCGGAATTGCTGGGGACGATGAACTGACAAGTGCCAAAACCTTAGACTAGGCCGACTTTGCGCTCCAACTAAGAATTTGCAAAGCAACGTCGTGCAAGGCGGAATCAAGGCTTGCAATTGCACCCACATCAACGGTTCTTTGCAAGGGAACTGTCGCCGAAAACACAGCGGACGCAAAGATGCTGCCGCGGCGTTCGTTGACCAACTTTGCCGACAGTTTCACCGAAGCTTGCGGTGGCGTGCTTGTTGTGTCGATTTCAAAGGCGCGAATTTCTGTAGCAAGGGTCACGTCAACCGAAAGTTGATCGCTTGGGCGCCCAACGTTCTTAAAGGCTGCATTTTCAAATGTTTCTAAAAGGCGGGTTTGAATTAGAACAGGAAGACTGTCTGACCATTGGGCCTTTGGCAGATAACTTAGTACGCCACCAGCAGACCGTACAACAACGCGCTCAGTTTCGTAGGTTTGCACGGAAATTGGCCGTGTGATCACAAGTGTACGCGAACTGGCGCGGCGCACCCTATCGGTTTGAGCCGCGGTGAGATCAAACGTTTCGCGAGGAGCGGCGGTGATCGCGCACCCGATTACTGGCAGCGTTAGGCAAGCAGCGCCAGAAAGCAAAAAGAGGCGTCTTGTGTGAAGCTTTAGGTCATGTGTCATTGTTTTGTGTACTCCCGAACAGTATCGCCGCCAAATATGATGCCTTGCGGGTTACGTTCAACTTTTGCCAATACATTATCTAGTCGACGCAGGGTTGCGCGCGCATCAGATGCAAGCGCTTGGTATTCAGACAAGCCACCGCTTGTAAACTTATTTAGACCAGTGGCGATGGTTGAGGTTCGTGTGTCTAGGTTTTCAGCCAAAGACTGAATTGCTGCCGCGGCTGTTGAAAACTGTTCAAAAAGACCTTCATCACCAGCGCCATTTGCCATTTTGTCGATGGCATCGACGATTGAGCGAACTTGGGCCACAGAGATGGTCAACTCATCCGAAACGGTTGTCATATTACCCATGAAGGATTCTAGGTTGCCTTTGTTTTGCTCTAGGACTGAGGAAATAGCACCGATGTTTTCGATAAATTGTTTCACCGTCTCTGGGTCAATTCCATTGGTGATCGTTTCTACATTTTGTGTGATCTGGCCAATTTGTTCAGAGGATTTGTTAAGGCTGGCAGAAAGCGCAACCGCGTCATCAAAGAAGCTGTCGACGCTGTCTGAATTGCGGGAAATTGCCTCTGAGAACTTTGAGGCGTCTTCGATGATTTTGGCAACTTGGCCAGGTTCAATATCACCAATAATACCGCGCAATTGTTCTGAGAATTGGCGCAGTTCTGCACTGAGGGGACCGATTTCCTTGCCGGCGCCTGCAAGGCTTGCCAAAAACTGTTCGACCCCATCTGAATTGGCTGCAAGAGCGGCACTAAATGCTTCCACATTGGCTAGAGTTGTTGACGTGGTTGCCTCATTGTCATCCAAAAAGTTGTTGAGCCGATCAAAAGCTACGCTGGCACCGACAATCGTATCTTGCAGGCCATCAAGTATTGATTGAAAATCGGATTTGTCGGCAAGGATTGTCGCCGTACGGGTGCTGGTCGATGGGGGTAGCGCATTGGCGGTTGGTGAGCCACCTGAGAACTGCACATAGGCAACGCCGGTTAAGCCTTGGAACTCAAGAATTGCTTTTGTGTCAGTTTTGATCGGGGCTTTTGAATCCACTTCCACACTGGCAATAACCTTGCCCGGATCATTTGGATCAATGGCAACAGAGCGGACCTGCCCAATTTTGATGCCGTTAAACAACACGGGGGTGGAAACACTTAGTCCGGTAACCGTGCCTGTAAACACCACATTGTACTTGTTGGTGGTCACATTGCTGTCAAGAATAGCAAACCAATAGATGAAGCCGCCCGTTAAGAACATAACAAGCAGTGAAATCAATCCAACAAGCGAATAGTTTGCTTTGCTTTCCATCTATTTCTCTCCAATGCGGCGTGCCCGTGGGCCGCCGAAATATTCTCTTATCCAAGGATCGTCGAACTTGCGCACTTCGTCCAAATTTCCCTGACACATTAGTTTGCCTTTTGAAAGGATAACGAGATCACTACAAATTGCGCCAAGACTGTCCAAATCATGGGTAATCATGAAAACGGTGAGATCAAACGCTGCGCGCAGCTCCAAAATAAGCTTGTCAAATGCGGCCGCCCCAATGGGGTCCAGTCCGGCGGTTGGCTCATCCAAAAACAGCAATTGCGGATCAAGTGCTAGGGCGCGTGCCAATGCTGCGCGTTTTATCATACCCCCCGAGAGTTCGGAAGGAAAAAGATCGCCCGCATGGCGCGGTAGGCCAGCCATTTCGATTTTGGCGCGTGCGGTCTGACTGATTATTTTTGGATCAAGGTGAAAATGTTCTCGCATGGGAAGTTCGACATTTTCTTGCACCGTAAGAGATGAAAACAACGCGCCTTGCTGGAACAGAACACCGGTTTTCTGCCGAATGCGCAGAAGCGCATTTTGGCCGACTTGTCCCAAGTCTTCGCCTAAAATTTGAACTGATCCTGCGCGTATGGGCACGAGGCCCAATAGTGCGCGCATCGAAACGGATTTACCACAGCCGGAAGGGCCGATGACGCCGACCACGTCGCCCCGTTTGATCGAGAACGATAGATCATTCAAAATCAACCTGTCGCCAAAGCCGACGCCAAGGCCTTCGACATTTATGATGGGTGCTGAGGTCAAAATCCGATGGCTCCAAAATAAACCGCAAATATGCCATCCAAGACGATAACAATGAAAATTGATTTCACCACAGAGGCAGTTGTGTGACGGCCCAATGATTGGGTGGAGCCAGAAACTTGCAAGCCCTCTTGCACCGCAATAATAGCAATTGCCAGTGCCATCAGAGGTGCCTTTATCAATCCAACCGCAATTGATTGCAAATCGACCACATCGTTTAGCCGTGCAACGAAAACATCAAGTGCGACGCCCCCGGTTATGCGTGCGGCAAGCGCTGCGCCCAATATGCCCGCGAGTGCACCGATCAACCCAAGCGCTGGCAAACCAACGATTAGCGCAATGACGCGGGGCATAACGACGGCGCGGTAAGTGTCGAGCCCCATTACTTCCAAGGCATCAATTTCTTCACGCATTCTCATGGCGCCAATTTCTGCGGTAATGGCTGAACCTGAGCGACCAGCCACCATGATTGCGGCTAACAAAATGCCGATTTCACGCAGCATGAGTATGCTGCTCAAATCAACCACAAATATGATGGCGCCAAAGTTTTTGAGCTGCTCAATTGTTTGTTGAGTCAAAATGACACCAACCACCAATGAGATTAGAATTACGATGGGGATGGCGCGTAGAACGATCTCGTGGAACTGGTTGACAACAGCGGCAAAACGGATCGGTCCGCGCAGAGTGATCATGCGAAGCAGCGAGACGATAATTTGACCTTGCACCGTAACAAAGTCGACGCCCTCTTTTCCCGCCTCAACGATAATGCGACCCAGCGTGTCAATTGGCAGGGTGCGCCGCACATTTTTTACAGGCTCTGGGGCTTTATCCAGTTCGATAAGCTTTTGAACGAGTTCCAAGTGGCGGTGTTCACCGCCTTCAAATGTAATGGAATAGCCCAATTTGCTCAGTTTTTTGTATTGTGCTGCCAAGGCAGTTGCGCCAAATGTGTCTAGTTCGGCGACGTTGGAAAAGCTCCAAACCAACGCTGTTGGTTCGTTTAGATCTATTTGAAGAAGTGCGCCAGGCAATTTTGGTTGCGTGTTGACCAACTCATTTGCGGTCCAAGCGCCAACAATGCCGAGCTCGTTATTTTTCAGCGATCCAAAGCTTGGCTTTGGTCCGCTTGGCATTTTGTCATTTGATGTATGTGACAATTCTTTTTGCTCAACTTCACTTGGTGCCCAAAATGGGGCGTTTCTTAATAACACCTAAACGCAGAAGAATAAAATGATTAATCCTTACGCGGCTAAGGAATTTCGTCGATTGTTGGCGACTGACTTTTGTTTGAAAATGGCATTGTCTGGAAACTGAAATGGAAAGCGAACTAGGGCTTTTTTAGAAGCAGTAGTTCCATTGTAATGTGTCTATTCCGCTAGTTCTTTTAGCAACTTAGTTGTTGCCATAATCCCTTTAGCAACCGTGCCATTGTTTGGAATTTGATTGGCGGGAATGCCTTTTGGTATTTCAATAAGGGCGCGGGCGAGACGTTTTTTGATGTTGCACGCAGTTTCGCGACCTCGATTGGCGCGGCGTTTCGCGCGCAAATCTATGTCGGGAACAATTTGTTCGGCTGCAAGGTGGCTCTGTTTTCACCGTTCACTATGAGCTTGGAAGGGTCACAGCCATAAAGGCAGAACCAGCATTTTTCGAACGCGGTTTTCGCTTGTTCCCCGACTGTGAGTTCAATTTACTTAACATTGATAGTTATCTATGTTAATTATATATCCTCATGTGCTATGGTGTCTTACTAGGTGATCGGTGGAGGCACGTTTTGGCTAAAGAATTTACACTGCACAATCGGGTTGGTTTTAAGGTGACACGGTTGGCTCGGATAATGGAGGCGCGGCTAGAAAAGCAGCTGTCAGTTCATGGCGTCACACGACAAATGTGGTGTGTATTGCGTGGGGTGGGCATGGAAGATGTCAACACGCCTTCTGGTTTGGCGGATTATGTTTGTATTGCGCGGCCGGCTGTCTCTCGACTGCTAAAGCAGATGGAAGCGCGGGGATTCGTGGAACGCAGTGGCATTTACGATGACAAACGGTACACCGAGGTCGTGCTAACGGAATTGGGCGAAGAGAAAATGAAGGTGTGCCATGTTTTGGTGCGCGAACTCAATGACCACTTCGCCAATAAGTTGGACGCCAATACCTATGACATTTTGATGGATGCCATTGATGTTTTGACAGACGGTGAAGACGTAAAACTGATGCGTCTCTAGTTGCGAACTCGGCTTGGGGAACTGTGAAACTTTTTTCTGATAAAAATCGACCCGTCCACTTGGGGCCTTATCCGCTTGAGCGGTTGATACGCCGCGAAGATGGCGCGTTTGACTATGTGAACGCACCTGCATTTGAGCAGTTGAGTTTTGATAATCAAAAATCCCTGCAAAATATTGTGAACGCCATGAGTGAGGCTCAGGCAATGCTTGACGCTATTCGTGACGGCTTAATCAATAGGGCCGTGGCGCAGGTGTCGGATGATTTAGTGGAGCGGCAGAACCATTTGAAAGCTTTTGGCTATTTTTCCGATGTTTCGATGGCTGCGAGCTGCGCCCTTCGCCCAGAAATGATTTTGGATCAGCCATTTAGAAATCCCAATATTGATGATCTGGCGCACAAATTGCGCACGCAGCAGACTAAATCGTTAGCCTCTGGGGTCGATATGATTATGGCGGATTTGCGTGACGCAATGAATGCGCCGCCAAAGCATATGGATGGGCATAAGCACGCCTTCGTGTTTTTGGTGGAGCAACCGCGTGACGCAAGAAAAGACGAACCTGGCTATGATTGGCTTAGCGGCGCAAATCACCACCGCTCAGCATTAAGAGCTATGGAAGCCGCTGTCGTGATTGCCCAATATATTCGTTTGTTGGGCCATGAAGCGCGGGCGCACAGCCATTCCACCTCAGACGTAGACCTTAATCATTTGGCTGTTGCTTCGGGTTTGGCGACGGTCGAAAATGGTGAGCTGTTCAACCCATATCTTGGTACGCGCTTCTCCATAGCGGCAGTTACGACTGAGTTTGAATTTGCTCATGACTTGCCATTGGTTCCATTTGATGTGCAGCCGAAATCTAAAACCCATGGCATTGCTTGGCAATTGGGGGCAGGCACTGCAAAAAGTGCGCAAAATATTGACCCTTATAAAAACAGACGGTTTGTTGATGGGGCGCATCCGTTTGAAACGCTCAAGCGGATAGATAGCCCAACAACTTATATTGATGAAGATCGCGTGCCTAGGGTGCCAAAACGGACCGATATGTTTGCGCGTTCTTTGTTTGGCGATATGGGACCCAAAAACCAGCAGGCGTCGCGCAATGGTCAATATGTGCGCAAATCTGCACCTTCTATGGCGCAACGGCGCGGGCTCGGCGCTTTCGTTTTGCTGCAGGATGGGGGGCAAGAAGCCAAGGCATCGGCTGCAACAAATGATCCGCACACCAACGCTGAAAACATCAAAGCCATGTCCCATTTTTTGGGCGTGGATGCGGTGGGCATTTCGCGCTGCCCAGATTGGACTTGGTATTCGCACGATGCGACGGGTGAGCCGATTGTGCCGCCCCATGATCAAGCAATTTCGATGGTGATCGATCAGGGGTATGAAACCATGGAAGGGGCGTCGGGCGATGATTGGATCGCTGTTTCCCAATCCATGCGCGCTTACCTCCGGTTTTCAATATTTGGAAGCATTGTTGCCAAACAAAT
>NZ_CAKZPW010000141.1:0-1676 GCF_937139385.1 uncultured Maritalea sp.
AAAGGCCCAATGATGTCGTGCACGTCACCGCCGGAGCAGAAGTTGCCACCATTGGATTTGAACACAACCACATCAATATCGTGTGCATAAACCATGTCGCGGAATGTATCGCGCAGCTCAGCGTAGCTATCAAAGGTTAGGGGGTTTTTGCGGTCGGGGCGCAGCAAGTTGATAATTGCAACCCGTCCATCCATTTCAAAAGCGAAATGTTTGGGCTTTAGGTCTTTCATCGATACGGGGGTCAATGATCTTCCTCCCGCACTTTTGATAGCACGTCGATGAAATGGCCGATTTCGCCTTCGTCGATTTCTTTTAAGTGCTCATTGATCCAGGCTTCGTGCTCGTTCGCCATTTCGGCAAATTTGTCGATGCCTTTGGGGGTAAGGCGAACCAGCGTTGCGCGTTTGTCGCCTTTAACTTGCACCCGCATCACAAAGCCTTCTTGCACCAAGCGATCTATAATGCCGGTGACATTGCCGTTCGAGACCATCAATTGTTTGGACAGTTGGCTCATGCGTAAGCCTTCGCGGGTGCGGTCCAACATGGCCATAACGTCAAATCGCGGCAGGGTGGACTGAAACCCAAGCCGCAATTCTTCGCGCAATTCATTTTCGATGAACCGGGTGGTTTTGAGCATTTGCAGCCAAAGCCGCAAACGTTGTTTGCTTACCGGTTGGTCTTTAAGTTTTTCGCGTGCCACGCTCATATTTCGCCCCCTGAAATTGAAATGGCTTGTCCATTAATCCCGTCTGATCCCGCACCACATAGCCAAAGGGCTGCAGCGGATACTTCTGCTGGTTCGATTAGTCGCCCTTGCGGGTTGTTCTTAGATAGATTTGCCCGCGCTTCGTCTTCGCTCATGCCGGTTTTTTCAATGATCGTGGCGACAGATCGATCTGTCATTTCTGTATTGAGAAACCCCGGGCACAGCGCGTTGACGGTGATGCCTTTTTTGGCCACTTCGAGCGCCATGGATTTGGTCAATCCGATCACACCATGTTTGGCCGCTGAGTAGGGCGCTACATAAGCATAGCCCTTCAGGCCAGCAGTGGACGCAACTGAAATCAAACGGCCCCAGTCTTTGCCCTTCATGCGGATCAAACCCTCTTTTAAGGTGAGAAACACGCCGGTTAGATTGACTGAAATCATGCGGTTCCAGCTGTCCAAATCTGTTTTGACAATTGGAGCGCTTTCAGCCGCGCCTGCATTGGCGATGACAATGTCCATTGGCCCGATTTGGTCGAACATGGCCTGCACCGATTTTTCACTTGTCACGTCAGCTATGACGGTTGAGATGGCGCTGTGTTGAGCGGCTACTTTTTCGAGCGAAGCTTTGGTGCGACCAGAAATGAAAACCGTTGCGCCTTGTTCAGCAAATGCCAAAGCCATATCCGCGCCAACCCCGGTGCCACCGCCTGTTATCAGCACTGATTTGGTGTTCAAGCTCATGCCTTTATTCCAATTCCTTCGGCCCGTTCCGCCAAGCGCATCATTTGGTCTCGGCCCGGATGATATGGGTCTGGCCAATTGGTTTGCTTGTCCCCAAGGGCTGCCGCTGCGTGTAGGGTCCAGTATGGATTGGCAAGGTGTGGTCGCGCAAGGCAAACCAGATCGGCGCGCCCGGCCATCAAGATGGAGTTGACGTGATCGGGCTCGTAAACATTGCCCACCGCCAT
>NZ_CAKZPW010000142.1:0-6342 GCF_937139385.1 uncultured Maritalea sp.
TGGCACCAATTATCCTGACGGTCTTGTTTCAACCTATTTTCACAAATCGCTTAAAGAAAATGATGTCGTTTGTGCATTTGGACCTACTGGAAAGTTCCTCTTGGACCGGAACAGCGATCGGCCTGTTGTCTTGTTGAGTGGCGGCGTTGGGCAAACACCTTTGATTGCGATGGCACATGAATTGGCACAACGTGGAACGTGCCAAACTCGAATCATCCATGCGTGCGAAAATGGTGAGGTTCATGCTCTGCGCGATGAACTGGTCGCCCTATGTGAGGCGGCTGACAATTTGGACGTACATTTTGTTTACCGAACGCCTACGCAAAACGACAAAACCAACAAGCGGTTTGACAGCGAAGGCGTTGTCACCAAGGCGTTGCTGCAAACACTTCTGCCAGTTGACGACTACACATTTTATCTTTGTGGGCCAGGCCCATTTATGCAGGCAATGTTTGAGTTACTGCTTGAATTGGGCATCGCTGAAGAGCGTATCAACTATGAGTTTTTTGGACCTGCAACGGTTTTGAAACGTTCTGGAACAAATGCGACACAAAGTGAGACAAAGAGAGACAGTGTCATGGCAACGTCTAACGATACGCAACCCATTGTAAAATTTGGAAAATCCGGCATTGAAGTTGCTTGGGACCCCTCATTAGAGAACCTTTTGGACTTTGCTGAAGAACATGGCCTGATGCCAGACTTTAGCTGCCGCGCGGGGACATGTGATAGCTGTAAAACAAAGCTTTTGTCTGGTGAAACAGAATATATATCAGAGCCTATGGAGCGTCCTGCGGGCGATGATATCTTGATCTGCTGCTCCGCCCCAACTAAAAATATCACGTTGGATTTGTAGGTCAGAACTATGAAAATCGGAATATTGCAAACAGGCCATGTTGTTGGTGAACTGCTTGAAAATCATGGTGATTTTGACGGCATGTTTAGAAAACTTTTGGACGGTTATGGGTTTGAATTTGAAACCTATAATGTCGTGGACAATGAGTTTCCGAACGCCCCCACACAAGCTGATGGCTGGCTGATAACTGGCTCTGCGCATGGTGCATATGAAGACTTGCCTTGGATTGCCAAACTTGAAGACTTTTTGCGACAAACATACGCAAAGGACGTTCCAATTGTTGGAATTTGCTTTGGACATCAAATACTTGCCAAAGCCATGGGCGGCGAAGTCGTCAAGTACGATCAGGGATGGTCGATTGGCAATCAAGCCTATGCACTCGCGGCGCCACTTGATGAAAAGGTCCGTGTTGTGGCTTGGCACCAGGACCAAGTGACGAAGCTACCAGAACATGCAGAATGCTTGGGGAGTTCGCCATTTTGCCAAAACGCTTTCGTACGTTATGGCAACACGGCTTTCACGATGCAGGCTCATCCCGAGTTTGACACTGCATTTGGCAAAGATTTGATGGAATACCGCAAAGACAGCTTGCCCCAACCCCTGATCGAAGAGGCGCGCGCCCATTTTGATGAAGGTCTGGATCAAGAAAAAATGGCCGCTCAAATTACTAGCTTCTTCAAAGAACGCACGCTGAAAGCTGGGTGAATAAGGGGCGCTTGCTGCGCCCCTTATTGCTATTCAATACCGCCGAAACACAGATATTTTGTCTCCAAATAGTCGTCCGTTCCGTACTTGGACCCTTCTCGCCCCAAGCCAGATTGTTTGATGCCGCCGAACGGCGCAACCTCGGTGGAGATCAGTCCGGTATTGATGCCCACCATGCCGTATTCCAAAGCCTCTGCGACTTTCCAGACGCGGGACAGATTGTTGGCATAAAAGTAAGAAGCCAAGCCGAATTCTGTGTCATTTGCTTGGGCAATTACATCATCAACATCCTTGAACTTGAACAAGGGCGCGACGGGGCCAAAAGTTTCGTCACGCGCGACCATCATCGATTTGTCAACATTGGTTAGTACTGTTGGTTCAAAAAACGTGCCACCTTTTTTATGTCGCATACCGCCTGCCAACACAGTTGCGCCTTTCGCTACTGCGTCGGCGATGTGGCTTGAGACCTTTTTGACCGCTTTTTCATCGATCAAGGGGCCGGTGCTTGTTCCTTCTTCAAGACCATTACCGACGTTGAGTTTACTCACCGCTTCAGCCAGCTTTTGAGAGAAAGCGTCATAAACGGCGTCTTGGACATATATTCTGTTTGCACAAACACACGTTTGACCGTTATTGCGGTATTTGGCGATCATGGCACCTTCGACTGCTGAATCCAGATCGGCATCATCAAACACAATGAAGGGGGCATTGCCGCCAAGCTCCAAGCTGATTTTCTTAATGTCATCAGCGCATTGCCGCATCAATATTCGGCCAACCTGGGTTGAACCCGTAAATGTGAGTTTTCTCACAATCGGATTGCTGCACAGCTCTTGGCCAACTTCAGATGCTTTTGAACTCGTTATGATGTTGAGCAGCCCATCCGGTAAACCGGCGCGTTGTGCCAACTCTGCCATCGCCAAAGCCGACAGCGGTGTTTCAGATGCTGGCCGCGCGACCACAGCACAACCTACCGCTAGCGCCGGGCCCACTTTTCGCGCAATCATGGCGTTGGGGAAGTTCCACGGCGTAATTGATGCAACAACTCCAATTGGTTGCTTGATCACGACGATGCGTTTGTCTTCTTGATGGCCGGGGATCGTGTCGCCATAGATGCGTTTTGCTTCTTCGGCGAACCACTGGATGAAGCTCGCTCCGTAAAGGATTTCGCCCTTTGCTTCGGCGAGTGGTTTGCCCATTTCTGCGGTTAGGATTACCGCAAGATCATCGGCATTTTCGACCAACAGGTGATACCATTTCATCAATATTTCTGCGCGATGCTTGCCGGTTTTCTTCGCCCATTCTCGTTGGGCTTGCTGAGCAAAACTGATGGCCAATCGCGTTTCTTTGACACCCAAGTCGGGCACAGTGGTGATTGTGTCGCCACAGGCCGGATTTTGTACGGTGATGATCGCGCCACCATCAGCGTCAACCCATTGCCCATTGATGAACGCTTGGCTTTTGACCAAACTTCCATCCTTGAGCATTGGAATAATGTTCTTTGACTTGCCCATTCTCATTGTGCTGCCGCCTCTTTGATCGCTTGTTCGAGGATGTCCATGGCTTCTTCAAAAAGCTCAGATTCAATTGTAAGTGGGGCAAGAAAGCGAATGACATTGCCGTACACACCACAAGTGAGCAAGACCAGCTTGTTCGCCAGCGCGAGGTCTTTCACCTTTGCTGTGAATGCTGGATCAGGTTGCCCATTCAAGTCGTTAAACTCAACGGCCACCATCATGCCCACGCCGCGCACGTCTGCGATTTGGGAGACGTCTTTTGAGATGTTTTTTAAGCGCTCTTGCAACAGCGCGCCCATTTGCATTGCGCGTTCACACAATTGTTCTTCTTCAATTACATCCAAAACAGCATGCGCTGCAGCAATCGCCAAAGGGTTACCGCCATATGTGCCGCCCAACCCGCCTGGTTCCGGAGCATCCATTATGTCGGCGCGTCCTGTGACTACAGCTAGTGGCATCCCTCCGGCAAGCCCCTTGGCCATGCATGTCAGGTCAGCTGCGATGCCGTAGTTCTCCATGGCAAAGTGTTTTCCGGTGCGTGCAAAACCCGTTTGGATTTCATCCGCAATCAGGACCATGCCCTGCTGATCGCACAACTTTCGCAAAGCATCCATAAGCTCTTGAGGAACAGGATAGAACCCGCCCTCACCTTGGATTGGCTCAATAATGATCGCAGCAACACGCGTCGCTTCAATTTCACTTTTGAATATCCGCTCTATCCCGGCCAAACTATCTGCAACGGACACACCATGTACCTCAATTGGGAAAGGCGCATGGTAGATATCGGGCATCATTGACCCGAATTTCGTTTTGTAGGGCGCAACCTTGCCCGTAAGCGACATGCCCATATATGTTCGGCCATGGAAACCCCCGCTAAAAGCGATCACCCCGGTGCGCCCTGTGTGTGCGCGGGCGATCTTTATCGCGTTTTCAACGGCTTCTGCCCCGGTAGTCACAAAGGCCGTCTTTTTCTCAAAGTCACCTGGCACCAAATTGTTTAATCGCTCGGCCAAATGCACGTAGTTTTCATAAGGCAATACATGATGACAAGTGTGCGTAAATTGGGCCAGTTGGGCCGTAATTGCCTCAACAATCTTTGGATGCCGATGGCCGGTGTTTACAACCGCAATACCGGCTGCAAAATCGATATATCGGTCGCCGTTTTGATCCACAACTTCTGCGTTTAACGCGCTTTTTGCAAAGATCGGGTTCATCAATCCAACCCCTTTTGGCAAAGCGGTAGCGCGGCGCTGCAAGAGCGCTTGATTTAGATCTTCCATTTTAGGTCTCCACATTTAAGGCGCGGCGCGTGCCGCGAGCTTAGAAATACGTCAGAACAAGCAAGGCAAATCCCGCAATCCAGATCGTTTCAGCGACCACCATGATCATTGCGGCGGGGCCGACCTCAAACAATTCTTTCAAAGATGTTTTCACCCCAAGTCCTGCCACTGCAGCCACCAACGCCCATTTTGAAAGTCCCGTAAAAACGTCAGCTGCAAACGGCGGAATCCAGCCAAATGAATTGATGATGACCAGCGCAACGAAACCAACCAAGAAGGGCGGGAAACGATTAATTTTTTTGTCCGCCGCTGGTTTTCGATTGGCGACAATGATGCTGATGATGGCAACGACGGGCACCAGCATGGCGACCCGCATGAGTTTAACAACAGTTGAAGTTTCACCTGCTAGATCCGACACTGTGTACCCGGCGCCAACCACCTGCGCCACATCGTGAATGGTGGCACCGAAGAACACACCCGCCTGTATCTCGTTCAGCCCAAACCCGCTTGCAATCAATGGGTAGACGATCATGGCAATCGTGCTCAAAGACGTCACTGCAACAACAGTAAAAATCGTGTCTCGCTCGACGATGGTTTGCTCAGACTTTGGTAAAGCCGAACTGATTGCCAAGGCGGCGGACGCCCCACAAATGCCAACAGAGCCGGCCGTGAGCAAGCCAAACCATTTGGTTTTGCCAAGCATTTTTGCCAAAACAAGACCAAGTAAGACTGTGGATACCAAACCCCCTATGACAATGACCGTTGTCATAGCTCCCAAATTGAGCACTTCATTGATCGTAATCCGAGCACCCAGAAAAGCGACACCAATCCGCAGAATTGTTTTTGAGGAAAACTGAACCCCTTCCATGAATTTGCCGGTTTCGTCGACAAAATTGAATGCCATACCCAAAAGCAACGCAAACAGCATTACTGGTGCGCCGTAGTTCGTGCCCAAAAAAGTTGCTGCCATGGCAATCGTTGCACAAAGCACCATGCCAGGCAGCAAAGTTTGGAAACGATCGCGCGCGATCTTGGGGAGGTCATTTTTCACAAGGGACAATCCAATTTGATTGAGTTCAGCTAGTCTGCAACGGCGGCGTTTGCCCGTGCACCGAACATGTCACTAAGGGGCGATGATGGCTTCATCAAAGTACGTTCGGCTAGTAATCCGTTTGCCATAGATTGGTCGCCAGATCGAATGGCTGCTTCCAACAAAGTGAGATTGATCACATCACGCTGTGCAATGGAGCCGCCAATCATGTGCGCGTTATGACGTGCGTTTGCTAAAAGGGTTTTCGCCGTTTCGTAATCTGCGCGCCCGAAGGCTCGAATGCCCTTGACGATTGGAAGGCCCGCCAGTTTGATAATGTCGGAGCTTGCTGTCGAGCCGTCTAAATTGTCTTCCAGCGCCGCAACCAACTTGTCTGCTTGTTGGTCGCGTCCAGTGGCGACCATGGACATCATGGCATGCATATCATTGAACGGCATATAGGCTTGGTCCAGATAATTCTCGTAATTGTTGGCAGCAGGCACCCATCTTTCGCCCACATCCACACCGTCCAAATGTAAGCGCCACAACAATGCTGCTGAATCATGCATGTCCATCATTTCTGATTGCGGGCTAACAGCCATATATTGGTCGTGCATTTGTAGAGCGGTTTCAAACTCGCAGTTTTCTATCCAATACAAAGACAAATGCCAGCGATTATGGATCGACAAATAGTTATTATTTGCCCACTTGTCCTCGCAGTCTTGCATAAATGAGATGCCGTTCTTGGTCTTGCCCTGCATCTCGTAGCAGTGGGCCAAGGCGTGAACACCCCAGGTGTCTTTTGGATTTAGGGAAACGCATTGCAGCGCCCTCGCCTCGGCTTGTTGGTAATGCCCCGCTTCTTCCATGCCAAAAGCCTGCATGCCCAAAATGTAGGAATATTCTGGGTCAGCTTCTGACCAATGAGACATGACGCGTGCAGGCCGGTCTCGGGTAGAG
>NZ_CAKZPW010000143.1:0-7174 GCF_937139385.1 uncultured Maritalea sp.
GATCGGCTGACCGATACTTCCAGCAAGATGTTAGCGATTCAATGAAGTTGGTGCCGGAAGGCATTGAAGGGCAAGTGCCCTACAAAGGGCCTGCAGGTGCCGTATTGCACCAACTCGCCGGTGGATTGAAGGCCTCAATGGGCTATACGGGCGCTGCCAATTTGATCGACTTTGCCAAGAATGCAGAGTTCGTCAAAATCTCCGGCGCAGCCTTGAGCGAAAGCCATGTGCATGACGTGTCCATTACGCGCGAAAGCCCGAACTATCGTGGCGGTCGCTAAGCAATATGGTCGGTGCTGAAAAACTATTGCTGGTCGCGGTTTTTGCGCAGGTCTTTTTGACCTTCGCTGTGTTGATCATACTTGGTCACCGCCGCGTCCCTTTGGTTTTTCAAGAAAAAATCAAAGTAGCAGACATTGCATTGGACGGTGAAGCTTGGCCTTTGGGTGCAAAATTGGCGTCAAACAATTTTGCCAATCAATTCCAATTGCCAATCATGTTCTATGCGCTGGCAGCCGTTGCGCTGGCCACCGAGCAAGTAACGATGTGGCTTGCAATTCTTGGTGTGCTTTTCGTTTTAAGTCGTTATATACATGCAGCGATCCACATATCGAAGAACCGCGTCTATCGGCGGTTCTTTGCTTATGTGACGGGCATGGCCATTCTTGCCATTATGTGGCTTGGCTTTGCCATTCAAACTCTAATTTTGTGAGGCGCACATGCGTTTACCTGGTCGGCTGAATGCCGCTATTGAAGTTCTGGCGGATATCGAAAAACGCAAACGCCCCGTTGGCGATGCGCTAAAAGACTGGGGACTATCGCACCGTTTCGCCGGTTCTGGCGATCGTGCTGCCATTGGCAATATTGTCTATGATGCCTTGCGCAAAAAACTCTCGAATGCGCACATTGCCCGCTCACAAAGCGCGCGCAGCTTAGCGTTCACAACGCTTGTGCGTGATTGGGGTGAAAACCCTGAAGAGCTGAACGCCAGCTTTGTTGATGACAAGTTCGCGCCAGAAGTTTTGTCAGAAAAAGAAATCGAGACCATCACCCGCGAAAATCCATTGGTTGATGCACCCGAACATGTGCAGGCTGACATTCCTGAATGGACACAAAGCTCGTTTGAAAGCAACTTCGCTGAAGAATGGATCAAAGAAGGCGCTGCTCTAGCTGAGCGCCCACCATTGGACCTGCGCGTCAATAGCTTAAAGACCACCCGTGAGAAGGTTCTTAAAGCGCTCAGCCACACCAATGCTCAAGCGACCAACATTGCGACGCAGGGCATTCGCCTTGCCGCTGGTACACGCGATTCACGCACTCCAAACGTTCAAGCAGAAGAAGCGTTCAAAAAAGGACGTTTTGAAATTCAGGACGAGGGCAGCCAAATTGTCTCTGAGTTGATTTATGCACGTCCGGGCGAAAAAGTGCTCGACCTTTGCGCAGGCGCTGGCGGTAAATCGCTTGCCATGGGCGCAATGATGGAAAACAAGGGCCAACTATTCGCCTATGACAGCGACAAGTCGCGGCTTGCCCCGATCTGGGATCGCATCAAACGCTCTGGATTGCACAATGTGCAAGTGCGTCAACCCCACCACAAAGACCCGCTAACCGATTTGGTCGGCGCAATGGATCGCGTGGTTTTGGATGCCCCTTGCACCGGGTCAGGCACATGGCGACGTCGCCCAGACGCAAAATGGCGTCTAACCCGTCAGCTCATGGAACAACGCTTGCAAGAACAAGAAGAAGTGCTCTCCCAAGCCGTGCCATTCGTCAAAATCGGTGGCTTTTTGGTCTATATCACCTGCTCAATCTTCCCAGAAGAAAACGAAGGTCAAATTTACGCCTTTATGGACGAAAACCCGAATTTTGAACTGCTCAGCGCGGGAGAAGTTTGGCAAGACCTTTATGGCTTCGATAAGCCAATGCCTTGGTCGTCTGATTTGAAATCAGTGACGCTTACACCAGCTTCCACCAATACAGATGGGTTCTTTTTCTCGGTGTTGCAGCGCTCCAGCTAGTTGGGAAACTAAATGGCTAGCGTTTCTCAGCGACACTGCGTGTTTTGAAACAGTTTGCACATGGGACAAAGCGACCAAACTTGAGCGCCAGCCTCTAAGCGTCATACTCGGGCTTGACCCGAGTATCCACGCGGCGTTGCAAACCTGCCAAATCCGTATCGATGCGAACAGCCGTGCGATTTTGCAATCTCATCATGGACCCTCGTGTCGAGCACGAGGGTGACGAGGTGGGGTGAGCGAACCGCAAGTTCAACTAGCGCTCCGCCTGTTTGGTGGTTGGCAGTGTGAATGGCGGCAATGCGGACTAAGTTATCATATCCCTAGATGTTCCTAAATACTCGAACGAGCGGAATCCGGACCTTTGCCATGGACTCCAGTTCTAAAGCTGGCAACCCGAATAACTGATCTCCGCCGTGGGAAAAGTGATGCCGTTTGCAAAAAAATAGTGCAAATTAAGCTATGAAATATCATGTAGCATGGCGTCATGTCGGATAATATTTCTATCTACTGAAAATGTCTTATTCCCATCGCTGTCCACTTTCCCGAGGTCTGAGATTCCCCAGAAATTTGACGGGCCTCCTCGCTCAGTTTCCGAATTCCATTTATCTTGCAACAGCTTTACCCAACGCTCGCGTGGCGAATGTCTTGCTGCATAGTTCGCAGAGCCGCGCGACCTAGAATTTAGATGGCTGAAAACACTAAAGGTGGGCACCCAAGAACTGTCGGGCAGATCAAATCTAATTTCATCGGCAGCCATTTGGCGTTTTAGGATTCCAAGAATATTCGAAGAAAAAAAGTTGGCATCCTTTAAAAATTTATCTGCGGCGTTGCAGCAAGAGTGAAACGAATTCAGATGTAAAAATTCGTTCTCTGCGAACCCAAACACCATTTTTTGGCTAATTGCTTCTTCTCTAAGTTGAAACAGGCCAGGTGCTTTGATAGGCGATGGCAGTACAAGTTCGCGCCCTACCTGCCTAGCGTTTAGCTTACGATAGGTATCAATCATATGGGGGAATGAACGTGACAAATAGGTGATTTGGCGTGAGGTTTTCTCAATTGGGAGTTTGAGATATTCGGCAGAAATATGTCGAACACCAGAGGTGCTAGCCAAGCGGATCATACCAGTGACAGCATCTTCTTCACCAAAAATAATTGGCTGAAACCTAAAAGAAACAGGTATGCCCATAGATGACAGCGCCCCTGCAGCTCTAAGGCGGTCTTCCCAACTAGGCACTCCTTTTTCAAGTGCTGCTCTAGATTCAGAGTACCCTGCTGTGATCGATATCCTAACTAGGAAGTTGCCAGTCGCTAAGACTTCCAGATATGGCTCCTCGGCTAACATGGTATTTTTCGTGCTGATTAAGGTTGGGTATTGATAATCCCTCAAAATCTTTAGCGTTTCTAGTGTCTTTCGTCCTTCCTTTTCCCACGGGCTGAAGGGGTCATTCATTCCCCCGAGCTGGACTGGTATTCTCCGTGCAAGAAACTCATCAACCGCCCCCGAAATGCGACCTTGAGACACTTGACTAAGACGCTTCTCGAGCTGTGCTGGTGCGATTTCTTGATTTGATTTTGTGAGAGGAGCCCCGCCTCTGGCCTTCGAAAAACAGTACGAGCAAGAGAACTGGCAATTGCTGTAAGTGTCGATGCGAAGCGGTACGCTACAGAACGGTAGCTGGCTCGTGAGAGCGAGATAATATTTATAATCCATTAAAGAACAATATAATCCAGAACAAAATAAATATTTTGAAATACGACCCAGAGCACAAGAAATGCGGAGACAGATAGCAGAAACCAAATTGAATAGCGCGGTACAGAGCGACTTCCTCCGTGCCTCCCCAATATCTCCCAAAAAAGGTCCTTTTGCCTGTCACTTGTCAGGCTTTCGTCTATGCACAGCACATGGGTCTCACCATTGTGCTCGAAAGACCATTCGGTTCCAACGTTTGTGACAGAAGGCTCCCCATAGAGTGAGAGCTGGGTCGCCTTAGGAACCGCATATTTTTTGGTGCACAGTCTTTCAAATAGTTTTTCCCTAGCTTTTTCAGGAATGGAATGCCAAGCGCGAAATACTTCCCAAACCAACCATCTTGGAGAGTGCCCACGGTCAGTGTATGCATTATAACTAGGGTATCTTTTTATGAAGCCAGGGCAAAAAAATAGATGCAGGACAAATGCAAAAGCATAGACCAACGAGGCCCACCAAAGTATCTCCCAACGGAATGGAAGGTCTAGTGGAATTGGATAAGTCTCAGTCCCAAAGTTGATCAAGAGTGGGTTGGGTAAGTCTTTTACGGCTTTCACAAATGCAGGTGCGAGTGCAAACCAAGAAATGAAGAACCGAGTGACTGACGGTTTGAAAAAAACATTTAAAAATTGCCAGTGGCTGGTCTCGTTTTGGAACCCTTCAAAAAAAGATAGGATTTTTTTAGACATCTTACCCCCTCTCTAATTCCCTGTTTGACTAGGATCTAGTTCTGGTATTGTTCTGCACTAGTGTCAACACTACAACAAGCTCAAGTCAATGATATTACCAATCTCGAAAATGACTTGAGGGCGTCAGAGGCGTACTATGATATTTGCTGTCACTGCATTTTTGTGAGTTGACGACGAAGGTCAGGTGCGGGCCGGAGTGTCGATAGACTGCCAAAATCTAATGTCGTAGTAGGACTCAAACCCGACAATCTCCAACAAAAAAGGCCGATGAAATTCACCGACCTTTTCGAACTCAATAATCTGTAATTGCCTTAAGCAACTTTTGGTCCGCGTGAACGGTTGCCGCCACCAGCACCGCCGGCGCCACCACTGCGGCGTTTGCCACCTGGAGGTCCATTGCGTTTTTGGCCATCACGGTTTGGTTTGCGTGCGAAAGGCTTATCGCCGCGCTTCGCTTCTGAACGCTCGCCGCCGCGACCTTCAGGCTTGCCGCCTTTGCCGCCATTGCCTTTGCGATGGTTGCCATCTGAACCACGTGGACGACGCTGACCGCCACCACCACCGCCAGAACGACGACGGAATGGCTGTTTTTTGCCGTTTGAACGTGGAATGTCCAATTCAACAACTTCACCGCTTGAATCGGTTGCTGGGATCGTGATGTTCAGCATGCGCTGCACATCGCCCAACAGACCAAGTTCTTCGGTTGAAACCAAGGAAATTGCAACACCACTTTCGCCAGCACGGGCCGTACGGCCAATACGGTGCACATAGCTTTCAGCAACTTCTGGCATATCGTAGTTCACAACCAAGCCAACACCTGGAACGTCAATGCCGCGCGCAGCAATGTCTGTTGCCACCAAAACCCGTGTGTTGCCACGACGGAAAGAGTTGAGGGCGCGTTCACGCTGGTTGTGTGATTTGTTGCCGTGAATGGCAGAAGCGCGAATGTCTGAAACAGTCAAACGCTTTTGTACTTTGTCCGCGCCATGTTTGGTGCGGGTGAAAACGATGATTTGCTCGCCTTCATACTCAAGCAACAAATCGCTAATGGCTTCCATTTTGGCTTTTTGGCCAATTGAAATCACTTTTTGCTCAATCCGGTCAGCAGTACGCTTTTCAGGAATGACAGAGATTTCCAATGGGTTTGTGAGGTGCGAATTTGTCAGCTTGCGAATTTCTTTCGGCATCGTTGCCGAGAAAAGCATAGTCTGACGCTCTTTTGGCAAAAGCTCCAAAATGCTTTTGATCGCTGGCAAAAAGCCAATATCAAGCATTTGGTCAGCTTCGTCCAAGATCACTGTTTCAACAGCGGTCAGATCGACAAAACCTTGATCGATCATATCGATCAAACGGCCTGGCGTGCCAACAAGAATGTCAACGCCGTGCTGCAGTGAATGTTTTTGTTTGTGGTAAGAAACACCACCAACAATAATCGCAGAACGCAATGGCACCTTAGGCGTAAAGCGTTTGATTGTGTCGTGGATTTGCGCAGCAAGTTCGCGAGTAGGCGAAACGATCAAAGCGCGAATTTTGCGTTTTTTCGTTGCTGGAATATTTTCAGCGAGACGAGAAATGGTGGGCAAAGTGAAGGCAGCGGTTTTACCGGTACCAGTTTGCGCAAGACCAACAATGTCCCGGCCTTCAAGCGCCGCAGGGATCGCTTGAGATTGAATAGGAGTTGGTTCTGAGTAATTTAGGTCAGCCAAACAGTTTAGGATCGGCTGGCTAAAACCGAACATATCAAATGTCAAAGGAGGCATCTTTCCAATTTTTGACGCCTACTACATTGCATTTGATCATCATTGATCGAACTTGCAAAACGGCTTTCACCGCTAGTCGACGCATCGGCCAACATCGACCGAATTCAAGGTGGCGCTTTATTGTCGAATGTTGATTGTTAAGTCAAGCACTATTCGCGCAGGGTAGCTATGCGTGTGAAATCGCTCTTCTTATTGACCGCAAAGGGTAAATGCGTTATCTCAAATATGAGAAAATTTCTTATAAAAGAGAATGCGCATGTCTGATCTATCCACACGATTGTCGCAACGTATCAAGCAATTGCGACATGAACATGACTATTCGTTAGACGATTTGGCCGCCTTAAGCAGCGTTAGTCGCGCATCTCTTTCGCGCTTAGAAAAAGGTGAGGTCAGCCCAACTGCTGAAGTGCTTGGCAAATTATGTGCTGTCTACAAATTACCCATGTCGCGTTTGATGTCGATGGTTGAAGATCAGTTTGCCCCTTTGGTGCAGGCACAGGATCAAACTATTTGGCGCGACGAAGACACGGGCTTCACCCGAACCAACATCTCGCCGCCCGCCCTGGCCCTAAAAGGAGAGGTCATCCGCTGCACATTACAGGCTGGCCGAGAGATTTCCTATGATCAGCCTTCACTTGCAGGGCTAGAGCATCATCTCATCGTTGAAGCAGGTGAGCTTGAAGTCAATCTAGATAATCAAACCTATGCTTTAAAAACAGGCGATTGCCTGCGCTATCAGCTGCACAGCGCGTCGCGGTTCAAAACGCCACCCACTTGTTCTGCCACCTATCTCCTTGTTCTCATCTGAAAAGTGCTCGCTATGGATATTCAACAAATCGCCCCCAATGAAATTGACTTTTACCTTGATGGATTGGTTGAAACGCTACAACAAACGGTTGCCGGAGATGGCGCTGTTGGGTTTGTTATGCCTTTACCGCAAGAAGATGCAGCAGCGTTTTG
>NZ_CAKZPW010000144.1:0-7695 GCF_937139385.1 uncultured Maritalea sp.
AACAGGCAATCCGCCAATTTATTATCGTGCTGCGCTGAATTTGACCGATGAAGACAGAGCCAAGTTAGAAGCTGAGGGGCGCAAGCCACACTGGCGGTTCAAGCTTGAGGGCAAGGAAGTGCATTTTGATGATGTGGTGCGCGGCGATCAAAAAGTAAACACAGACACCATGTCTGACCCGGTGCTTATTCGCGAAGACGGTACTTATCTCTACACATTGCCATCCGTGGTGGATGATATTGAAATGGGTGTGACCCACATCATCCGTGGCGAAGATCACGTGACCAATACAGGCGCACAAATCGAATTGTTCGAGGCGTTGGGCGCAACAGCACCCACATTTGGGCACCACAATTTGCTAACCGACGCAACAGGCGAGGGCTTTTCAAAGCGCAAAGGCTCTCTATCAATCACCAACCTTCGTGAATCAGGGGATGAATCCCTAGCCGTTGCATTGATTGCAATCCTAACAGGGACAAGCCAACCTGTTGCGCCACATGCCTCACTTGAAGAGCTGGCACAAACATTTGATGTTTCAATGGTGTCACGCAGCTCCGCGCGGTTTGATCCAGCTGAACTTGATACGTTCAACGCGCGCATGGTGCATCACTTGAGCTATAATGACGTGAAAGATCGTTTGAATGCGCTCGGCCTAGAAGACGGTGAAGCGCTTTGGAACGCAGTGCATGAGAATTTGGAAAAGTTCGGCGATATTGTGCAATGGAGCGAACTTGTTAAAGGGCCTGTCAAATCAGTGATTGCAGATGAAGATCGTGAATTCATTGATGCGGCGCGCGAGCAATTGCCAGCCGAGCCATGGGATGAAAACACGTGGGGCGAATGGACCAATCAACTCAAAGCAGAAACCGGGCGTAAAGGCAAAGGCCTGTTTATGCCACTGCGTTTAGCATTGACCGGTCAATCACACGGCCCTGAACTTACGACCCTGCTGCCGCTACTGGGGCGTAAGGCGTGTCAGGACCGACTAGCCTAACCAGTTTTTCACCAATGGTGACCACACGATGGTCGCCATTGGTTTGCTGGGGAATCGCCACGTTCGTGCTTTCGCCATCGCGCTTCGGGCGGGGTCGGGGTAAAGGCACATAGTTTGCAACAGCCACTTTTATTTCTAGCGTTTGGCGTGGATCGCGCCGTGGCAGCGGGAAACTGATGTCGCCAAATGAAATCACTGCCTGTGAAAAATCATCGCCTTCTGCGGCTTGGATGATCCCATAGACTTCAGTTTGTTTGACGTTGCAGGTCGCATCATACTCACGACGATATTTGAACGCATTTGGACTGTCGGCATACCGTTGGCCATTTAAATTCACCATGTCGTCAGGCGTGCCCCCACGATTGCTGTAATAATATAGCGAAACCTCGCCAACGCCGGCTTGAGATTCGCACACACCAGCATCCGTATAAAGATAGTCTTTGACGGTAGAAAAACTCACAGGCCAATAGTAGCCATCACAAGTTCGCGCGCAGACCGAACGATATGTGGTCACAGAGAAATCGTAAAAATCACCGTCGTTGATCCGGTCATCACCGCCGCCGAATAAGCGCTCAAAGAGCGTTTTGCGTTCTGGTTTTGCCTCTGTCCGGCTAACTGAGCCGCTTGAGCGATTGCTACAACCAAATCGCGCATATTGCTGCAACGCAGCTTCGCGGGCCGCGGCCACTTGGCTGCCTTTTTTGACCCGAGCGACGGCATTTGAATAGTCTTTTCTTTCGCGTTGTATCTTGCGGGCGATAGAGCGACACGCGCTATTTAGGCGTCCGCCAGCGTTTAAGACTTTTTGACAGCCACCGCGTACAAATTCACTTTCCCATTTTTTGATTTCGGAAAGCGCCGCGCGTGCTTTTGCGTCATTTTCTTGCCCGTCGCGAAAATCCGAGTTGCGTTCATACGAGCGAATCTTACGTTGCAACGAGTTGCAGCTGTCCGCCTGCGCAAATGCGGTTTCGACGCCGCCGAAACTCATAACCAGGGCAATGGTAATTGCTAGAATGCGCTGCACGAATCTACTCACAGTGTTCAAATTGTTGCCGGTAATTCATCAATCTGCCATTTTGAGGGCAATGATTTAATGTACTTGGCACAAGCTTCTCAAAACCGTATTAAATTTAACTCAATTATTCTGCATCGAGAAGAAATTATGAAGCTTGCAACTTTGCGCAATGGCGCCCCTGACGGTCAACTGGCCATCATTTCCCAAGATCTTACCAGATTTACCCAAGCCAGCGCCATCGCGTTAACGCTTCAATCTGCTTTGGATCAGTGGGATCAGGTGTTGCCGGACTTGCAAGCACTCAGTGATCAACTGAATGCAGGTCACATCGCCGGAAAACCCTTCGATGCTTCAATGGCGATGGCTCCGCTGCCACGGGCCTTTCAATGGATCGATGCCAGCGCCTATATGAGCCACCTTGAGCGCGTGCGTTCTGCAACGGGTTCCAAAGATGCAGAGTTGCAGGATGATCGTCCGATTATGTATCAAGGCGGCTCCGATACACTTCTTGGCGCACATGACGATGTTGTGGTGCCAGCTGATGATTTGGCGGTGGATTTTGAAGCTGAACTCGCCGTTATTCTAGGGCCTGTTGCAATGGGCGCGACCGCCGAAGCGGCTGCCTCTGCTATTCGCTTAATTACCATTTGCAATGATGTTTCGCTTCGCCGCTTGGTGGCTGACGATTTGCAGGGCGGTTTCGGTTTTTTTCACGCAAAACCGTCTTCGAGTTTTGGACCCATTGTAGCAACGCCAGACGAATTCGGCGCGGCTTGGGACGGCAAAAAGCTGTCGGGTAAATTGCAGTCACGCATCAATAGCGTTTTGGTGGGGCAGCCACGAACAGAAGTGGATATGCTGTTTGATTTTCCACGCTTGATTTCAGAAGCAGCTCGCACCCGCAATCTTGGGGCAGGGACCATTCTTGGGTCCGGCACGGTTGCCAACACCCATGATGAGGTGTTGCCGATTGGATCAGATGGCATCGGCTTTTCATGTATTGTTGAAGCCCGCACAGCGGAAAAGCAAAAGAGCGAGAAGGCCGTGACGCCGTTCCTAAAAGAAGGGGACGAAGTGGCTATCCGTTTCGTCGCAGATGATGGCTCAACACCGCTAGGTGAAATCAAACAGATCATCCAAATTAAAGCCTAAGCAATTTTTCTTGCAATTAGTAACAAATGAAACTATTTTATCCATATAGTTACGAATGAAACTAATTTGGAGGCAATTATGAAGATCGAACAAATCCACCACGTCGCCTATCGCTGCAAAGACGCCAAGGAGACCGTTGAGTGGTACACGAAGATGCTCAACATGGATTTTGTTTTGGCCATTGCCGAAGACCATGTGCCCTCAACACATGAGCCGGACCCCTATATGCACCTGTTTTTGGATGCGGGAAATGGCAACGTGTTGGCCTTTTTTGAATTGCCCACCAAGCCTGAAATGGGTCGTGATGAAAACACACCAATTTGGGTGCAGCACATTGCGTTCAAAGTGAAAGACCGCGAAACACTAATCGAATTCAAAGAGCATCTCGAGGCCAACGGTGTTGACGTGCTGGGGGTAACTGATCATTCGATCTTCCACTCAATTTACTTCTTCGATCCCAATGGTCACCGCGTCGAACTGGCTTGCCCCGATCCAAAAGAAGAAGAGTTGCTTAAGCGTCTGGATGGCGTGAAATGGGAAATGCTTGAAGAATGGTCAAAAACCAAGAAAGCGCCCAAACACGCTGATTGGTTGCACGCAAAAGAGTTGCAAGACGTCTAGCATTTGCCGCAATTGTACGCTTACCTCACAAACATGTGAGCGGCTGTGATCTCGCCGCTCACGATTTGCACTTGGCGCAATCTATTTCAACTGCTTATGCTAAGTGACGTTATTTTGAGGGATAGGGAGTACATAATGAAGTTCAAAATTGTATTGGCCGCGGTTGCAGGTCTTTCGCTTGCTTTTGCTGGCAGCGCAATTGTTGCCGACGAAGACCCGATTGCAGCACGCCAGTCCGCCATGAAATCCATGGGCGCTGCGCTTAAAGCGGGTGATGTTGCTGCAGTGGCCCCATTGGCTGCACAGCTAAAACTGCTGTTCCCTGAAGGCTCAACAAGCGAGAAATCTGAGGCGAGCCCAAAAATTTGGGAAGAGTGGGATGACTTTATCGCCATTCTCGACAAACTCGAGGCAGACTCAACTGCAGGCGCAGCCGTTCCAGTAATTGGCGGAAGCTGCAAAGCTTGTCACGATAACTACCGGGTTAAAAAGGGCTAAGGCTCCTTTTACAGAACGGATAAATTCTGAAACGTCGCCTTTGGCGGCGTTTTTTTGTTTCTGGCTTGATTTTTCTCAACACCCCATGCAAAGTGCGCGCACTATGATGAACCAAAACGCAATCTGCATTATCGGCTGCATTATTATTCGCTAATTTCAAATTGGCGGCGTGGTTCTTTCTTTGACATTTTCAGACAGATTTGACCTCGCTGCCCAACGGGCAAACACGCTTTATGGTTGAGGCAAATGACTGATATCCAACTTTACAACACACTCACGCGGACCAAAGAGAAATTCGTCCCAATCGACGAAACCAACGTGCGCATGTATGTGTGTGGCCCAACGGTCTATGATTATGCCCACATTGGTAACGCGCGGCCTGTCATCGTATTTGATGTGCTTTATCGCCTGTTGCGCCATGTTTATGGCGCTGAGCATGTGGTCTATGTGCGCAACATCACCGACGTTGACGATAAGATCAACGCGCGCGCAGTTAAAGAACATCCCGGTATGGAGCTAAACGCTGCCATTCGCGAAGTGACAGAGCGCACCGCAAATCAATACCGCAAAGACATGTTGGCGCTAGGCAATCTGGACCCAACCATCGAACCACGCGCAACAGACAATATTGCTGAAATGATCACTCTGATAGAAGTGTTGATCGAAAAGGGCCATGCCTACCTTGCAGGCGGCGAAGTGTTGTTTGACGTCACATCAATGCCCGACTACGGCAAATTGTCCAACCGCAATCTGGATGACATGCAAGCAGGCGCAAGGGTTGAAGTGGAAGCCCACAAAAAGAACCCAGGTGATTTTGTTTTGTGGAAGCTTTCGGACGAGAACCAACCCGGCTGGGATAGTCCTTGGGGTCGGGGCCGTCCGGGGTGGCATATCGAATGCTCTGCCATGTCTGAGCGCTATATCGGCAAGCATTTTGACATCCACGGCGGTGGCATAGATTTGGTCTTCCCCCACCACGAAAACGAAATTGCCCAATCCCGTTGCGCCCACGGCGAAAGCCATATGGCAAACGTGTGGATGCACAATGGGTTCTTGCAAATCGAAGGCGAGAAGATGTCCAAGAGTTTGGGCAATTTCTACACCATCGCTGACTTGCTCGAAACAGACAGATTCGGCGGACGGGTATGGCCCGGCGATGTGTTGCGTCTTGCCATGCTGATGACAAACCATCGAGAGCCGATCGATTTCACGAAAAAGCGACTTGAGGAAGCCGAGAAAAACCTCAATCGTTGGCAATCAACAATGCTTAAATTGGGCTTGCACTTTGGAGAAGAAAACCGCGAAGAATATCAAGCGCTTGGTCCGTGCTCTAAATTGTTAGCACATTTGGCAAACGACTTAAACATGTCCGGCGTTTTGGCCGAATTACACCGCCACGCTGGTGGTGACAAAGAGCATAATGCACGACGCCTGTTTGGGTCGTTACAATTACTAGGCTTGGTGACATTTGACAGCATGAAGGCTTTTGAAGAAGCGCAGAATGCTGAGCCAACCCACGAAAACGCAGATCAGATTGAAGCCAAGATCACCGCGCGCCTTGAGCATTTGAACGCAAAAGAATGGGGCGAAGCAGACGCCATTCGTGATGAATTGGCGGAAATGGGCGTAAAGCTGAAAGATGGCAAAGACGATGCGGGCAACCGGATCACAAATTGGGAGTTGAATTGATGGCCGAGACAATTCACAGCGGGGGATGCCAATGCGGTGCAGTGCGCTTTCAGGCGCGTGGTGATGATTTCTTGTCTTCCATTTGTCATTGCCGCATGTGCCAAAAGCAAACCGGCGGCTATTTTGGTGCCTTCGCCACATTTAAAGATGACAAAGTGACGTGGACGCGCGGAGAAGTGAGCTATTTTGTGAGCTCAAGCATTGCCAAACGCGGGTTCTGTAAAGGTTGCGGCACGCCATTGACTTACGAATGGCATGGCGACGGTATTTCGCTCGCCATTGGGGCGTTCGACAATCCAAATCTCGTTGCACCCAATAAACAACTAGACGTCGCCGCGCGTATCAAGAGTTTTGATACCCTGCACGAATTGCCTGTTGTCGAAGAGGCTGCAGATTTCAAAGAACAACAAGCAAGCTTAAAAAACCACCAACACCCCGACCACGACACAAACACTTGGCCAGAAGAGTAATTATGACCAAAGAACGCCTCTATCTGTTTGACACGACCTTGCGCGACGGTGCGCAAACCGCTGGCATCGAGTTTTCTGTTGAAGACAAGATTACGATTGCCAAATTGTTAGACGGCATGGGCGTTGACTATATTGAAGGCGGTTACCCCGGTGCCAATGTTGTGGACACCGAGTTCTTTTCCAAAAAACGCACTAAAAATGCAGTTTTCACAGCATTTGGCATGACCAAACGGGCAGGGCGTTCTGTTGGCAATGATCCGGGTTTGCAGGGCCTACTGCAGAGCGAAGCGCAGGCCATTTGCTTTGTTGCCAAAGCGTGGGACCGCCAAATTGAATTGGCGATGGGCATCAGCTTGGATGAGAACCTACAGTCAATTGATGGCTCCGTTCGCGCTTCCGCTGAAACCGGGCGCGAAACGATTGTTGATTGTGAACACTTTTTTGATGGCTACAAATCCAACCCTGAATATGCGTTGAACTGCGCGAGAACCGCCTTTGAAGCAGGCGCGCGCTGGGTTGTATTGTGCGACACAAATGGCGGCACCATGCCCAGCGAGGTTTTCAACATCGTTGAAGCGGTGCAAAAGGTTGTGCCGGGCAAAAGCCTTGGTATCCACGCCCACAACGACACCGAACAAGCTGTTGCCAACACTTTGTCTGCAGTGCGCGCTGGTGTGCGCCATGTTCAAGGCACTTTAAACGGCATCGGCGAACGCTGTGGCAATGCAAACTTAATCTCCGTCATCCCAACGCTGGCCTTAAAAGAGCCATTTGCCTCAACAATTGAAATCGGCGTTTCACCAGATCAACTGGTGGGATTGACCACAGTCTCCCGAGGGTTTGATGAGTTGCTCAACCGAGCGCCTGCGCGCCAAGCGCCATATGTAGGTTCTTCCGCTTTTGCCACAAAAGCGGGTATACATGCCTCCGCCCTGCAAAAAGACCCTTCCTGCTACGAGCATATTGAGCCTGAAACGGTGGGCAACCAACGCAATGTGATGGTGTCGCAGCAAGCGGGAAAATCAAACCTGCTTACGGTCCTTGCACGGTTTGGAATCGAAGTAGAAAAAAACGATCCCCGATTGGATGGACTGTTGCGCGCCGTCAAGGAACGCGAAGCGCGCGGCTATTCATATGATGGGGCAGATGCTTCGTTTGCCCTTTTGGCACGTAAAACGCTGGGCCAAGTGCCTGAATACTTCCGCGTTGACAGTTTCCGCACCTCTGTTGAACGTCGCTTCAATGCACGTGGT
>NZ_CAKZPW010000145.1:0-18117 GCF_937139385.1 uncultured Maritalea sp.
CAGCGTGAACACTCGTTTTGGCCCGAAATCTATGTTGTAAAACCCGGTGAAGTTTGCGAGCCAGAGTTGGTGATTGAGGATTCAGTGACTGTTTCCACCATCTCCAAAACCGATGAAACCAATGCGCGACATAAGTCGAAAGACTACGTCGCCTGTCTAACCTTTCGCGATATTACCCATCGATATATTCACCAAAAGCGGATGGACTATCTCGCTAATCACGATCCGTTGACAGAAGCCTTTACGCGTGCCCGATTGGAAGAGGAGCTTGTTGCCTACATTGGCGATAGCACATCAAATCGACAGCCGCTGACCCTCGTCCTGCTCGACTTGGACCGATTTAAGAACATCAACGAAACGCTTGGGCATGCGGCCGGTGACGGGGTGCTTAAAGAAGTTGCCAAACGGATGAACGACTTCGGCCTATATAGCGTCGCACGATTGGGGGCTGATCGTTTTGCCGGTGCTTATCCGCAGATTATGGACGAAGCACAAGCGGATGAATTTGCGGAAAAGATCATTGCTTCAATCACGCAACCCTATGCGCTTGATGGTCACCGCGCGTTGTTGGGCGTAAGTGTTGGTTTAACGGACACGCGAAATTCTGGCTTTTTGCCCAACAACCTGATTTCACACGCTGATATGGCACTCTCCGAAGCGAAGAACATGCCTGGCAATAGTCATTTTCTGTTCAAAGCAGAACTTAACGAACGGATCCAAGATCGACAACGGGTCGAAATGGAATTGTTGGACGCCATATCAAAGGATGAATTGCACATTCACTATCAACCGCAAGTGGATATGGCGACTGGACTATGCTTGGGGGCGGAAGCCTTGTTGCGATGGCAACATCCGGAAATGGGGGCTGTGCGTCCTGATCGGTTTATTTCAGTTGCTGAAGACAGTGGCATGATCATTGAAATTGGTCGCTGGGTGCTGGAAAAAGCCTGCATAGATGCAATGACTTGGCCAAAACCGGGCAAGCTTGCTGTGAATGTGTCGGCGGTGCAATTTGAGTATGGCGATGTGGTCGCAGCGATCAAAAAGGCACTTGAAATTTCAAAGCTGCCTGTCGAGCGACTTGATATTGAAATCACCGAAAGCGTGTTTGTTACAAAGCAGGATAAGTTTATTCAAACACTCAACGAGATCGTTGAAATGGGCGTAGGGGTTGCGTTGGATGATTTTGGAACCGGTTACTCTTCCCTGAGCTATCTTAGCCGGTTGCCAGTCGACAAGGTGAAAATCGATCAATCCTTTGTGCGCAACTTGCCTGATGACGAGCAATCCATGGCGATTGTGCAATCTGTTTTGACGCTGTCCGCTGCAATGGACAAGCGCGTTGTTGCCGAAGGCATTGAGACCGAAGCGCAAGCCTGGGTTTTGCGCTTGGCAGGATGTGGCATTGGGCAGGGCTATTTGTTCGGGCGTCCGCAAACCAACGAGAGTTTTTGTGAATTCTTGCGCCGCGATGAACCAAGTGAGTTTTTGCTCAAAGCCACCGGCTAATGGCCATGCCGTTGCCATTTTCGGCAAATATCATGTCTTCCTTATCTTTCAACAAATGGATCCTATTATGCGTTTTTGCTCGCGGCTTGTGTTTTTGCTGGTTTGTTTTTTTGGTGCGGGAGCTGCTCAGGCACAGAATATTCGTGAAATGGCCGGCCAGATGATCTTGATTGGGTTTTTGCACGACAGTGCAAAGTCCGATCAGCAGTCGCAATTGCTCGCTTTGATCCGCAATGGGCAAATCGGCGGCGTGATGTATTTGAAATACAACGTTAAAAGCCTTGCCGAAGTTAGCAAGATGAACAAAGCTTTTTTGCAAACTGGTAGTGAATTCGCCCCCTTTATCGCCATTGATCAAGAAGGTGGTGTTGTTGAAAGATTGACGAGTTCTGTAGGATTTAAAGAGATCCCACGAGCGCGCGACGTTGCGCTGAATATGAACAAAGATAGTGCCCTATCGCTTTACACCGACCTTGCAAAGCGGATGAAAAAACTAGGGTTCAACACCAACTTTGGTCCTGTTGTTGATCTGATTGCAAATCCAAATAACCCCATTATTGCTAAATATGGCCGCGCTTATTCCTCGCGCGCTGACATAACATCAAAGTTTGCACAGGCCTTTGTTGATGGGCATCACCGCGCCGGGATGGTTACGGCGCTAAAACATTTTCCCGGTCATGGCTCCAGTGCTGCGGATTCGCACCTCGGGTTTGTAGACATTTCAAGCAGCTGGACAAGTGCGGAGTATGAACCTTTTGAAACGCTGATCGGGGCAGGCAAAGCCGATATGATCATGGCTGGTCACCTTTATCACAGTGGATATGTGCGTGAAGGTGAGGGGCAAGTGCCGGCAAGTCTTTCCCCTGTGGCGCTGACCAAAGTGTTGCGCCAAGGCATGGGCTTTGATGGTGTGGTGATTTCGGATGATATGGAAATGGGCGCGATTACAAAACACTATGGTTTTGAGGAAGCTATTGTGCGTGCGGTGAACGCGGGCAACGATATTTTGTTGTTTTCTAATACCGTGAAGCCGTCGTTGGGCCTACCGAAGCGCATTTTGGATGTGCTGGAGGCTGAGGCGCGCCGCGATCCTACATTTGCTGACAAAATCTCAGCGAGTTACAGACGCATTGTTGCCCTAAAATCGCGCTTAAACTAGGCTGATGTTGGTTTTGAGATCGAGATCAAGATCCAATTGGCAATGAGGCTTTTGCTTGGCGCGTTTGATCGCTATACATTGTCATAAATCTGAAGCCGGAATCGCATTTATGATGCGGCACAGCAGAACATGAAACGAGCGCAAGAATGACAGAAGAAACCCAGTCAAAACACGTCAAAGCATTATTTATATCTGACGTGCACTTGGGCATGAAAACGATCCGTGTTGATCAGCTTCTTGATTTTCTGCGCTGCTACGACGCGGAAACCATCTATCTTGTGGGTGATATTATCGACGGTTGGCGCTTGCAAAAGAACTGGCGCTGGCCTGCAACCTACAACATTTTGCTGCAAAAGCTGTTGCGCAAAGCGCGAAAAGGCGCCCGCATTGTTTATTTGCCCGGTAATCACGACGAGTATTTGCGCAACTATTTGGGTACCCATTTCGGTGATATCGAAATCGTAGACCGCACGATTCATCACGGGGTTGATGGCAAACGCTATTTGGTTATTCACGGCGATCAGTTTGACGTTGTGGTGCTGCATGCCAAATGGTTGGCGCACTTGGGTGATTGGGCATATAACGCCGCGCTGCGGCTCAACATTGGTATTAATTTTATCCGTCGCAAAATGGGCTTTGGCTATTGGTCGCTTTCCGCATGGGCAAAGCACAAGGTGAAAAATGCAGTTAGTTTCATTGGCCGTTACGAAGAAGCCTTGGCGCTTGAAGCAAAGCGGAGTGGTGTTGATGGCGTGATTTGTGGGCATATTCACCACGCCGATATTCACGATGACTATGGCACACGCTACATTAATACAGGTGACTGGGTGGAAAGCTGCACAGCCATTGTTGAACATCACGATGGCGAGTTTGAATTGATCCGTTGGACTGAAATGGCGCCACCAAAAACTGAAGCACGTCCCAAAAAATCACAAAAAGTGGCCTGAGGTGGCTATGTCGCTTTAAGCGGTTTTGGCCAATTTTGGACGTCAGATCGTTTAAATTTTTGAAATTTTCTCATACCAAAGTATAAAACTGCTTGCTCCAATGTGAAAATCGGGGCAACCATGCCAAGCTTCTTGCACGTCTTTCAAGGTTTGGCTCATGTCCATCGGTGTTCTTTCGCGCTTGTCCTCCTCTGAGGCACGGGCGTCATACTATTACGGTTCCATGTTTTTGGCGGTTGGTGTGGCTGTGCCTTTCTTGCCGCTGTGGTTGCGCCATAAAGGGTTCAGCGACGCAGATATCGGCATTTTAAACGCGATACCTGTGTGGACGATGGTGTTGATCAACATCTTTGTGGGGCGCTTGGCAGACAAAGCAAAAGACTGGCGACAAGTTATTTTGCTGTGCAGTTTGATTGCGGCGTTTGCGCCGTTCTTTTTGTTTGCCGCAAATGATGTCTGGCCAGTCATTGTTGTTTGGACCTTGTGTGTGCTGCCGGTCATGGCATTGTCTCCAATCATTGATGCAGCCACGGTGCGCATGACCAGACGTCGTGGCTCCGATTTTGCCATGATCCGCGTTTGGGGAACCGTTGGCTATGTGGCTGCCAATTTGATTGGTGGATGGTATTTGGGGTGGGCAGGCATTGCGTTGTTTTTGCCCCTGTTTGTAGGTCTAAGCTTCTTGCGTGGCATGGTGGCTTTTCAGTTACCCGCTTTTAGAGCCACAGCGCCAGAAGACGCGCAAATGAAAGAAGAGGCCAAACATGCGCCGCCGCCGCATCCTCTGCAGGCGCAAGAATTTCGGCATATGTTTCGCCCCTGGTTCGTACTCGCCATCATTGGCTCGGCGCTTATTACCGCTTCTCACGGCCCGCTTTATACTTTTGGTTCTCTGTTGTGGGACCAACAGGGCATCGGCAAAGAAGTGATTGGCCCCTTGTGGGCAATTGGTTCTGCTGCTGAAGTCTTGGTGTTTTTGGCGTTTGCGCGGATTGCACGACGGTTTTCGGCCCGTCATTTGATCCTGTTTGCAGCCTTTATGACGTGTTTACGTTGGTTTGGCATGACACTTGAATTGCCCGTTTATGGCTATTTCATCTTGCAAATGCTGCACGCTTTTTCCTTTGGTGTAACTTACTTGGGCACTTTGAATTTCGTGGCCAATTGGACAGCTGAGAAATTTGCCGCTGAAGCACAAAGCACTGTGCAGGTTCTTGCGCAGGGGCTGCTGGCCACTTTGGTGCTTGGCTTTGGTTTTGTTTATGCCCAATTGGGGGCGCATGCCTTTGGCTTGTCTGCAGCGATTGCGGCAATCGGTGGGCTTTGTGTCATGGGATCGCTCTTGCTAGTCAACCCACGTTCTGAAGCTTAGCAAACGCGCTATTTTGATTTCGACTGGGGTCGTTGTTGTTTGCCTGCTTTAGGTCCCGGCTCGTTGGCCGGGACGGTGCGAGGATCAAGGCCTAGAACATGATCTGATCTGACCGCAAAATATAGAACAAACACTCACCCAGCTTACCGTCCCGCGCTTGCTACGGGACCAATAATTGGGGGTAGTTTGCGCGCGCACCTAGTCCCCGTTTTTGCCGGGGTCTGTTAGCAAGTTGGCATGAAAAAGCCCGCATCAAACGATGCGGGCTTTTTTGAATTTGTCAGCTAGTTCGAACTCGCTTTTAGCCAATGCGGCCAAATGCATGGGCGAGCATTGTGTAAACCTTGCCCCGGTCGGAGGTGAGGTGCGCTTGTGTGTCGCGGACAGGGTTTTGTCCACTTGCGGCTTCGCGCAACAGCAATTCGAACTCGCTCATGAAATCGCGTGCTGTATTGGCAAACTCATCATCACGCTTTAGTTTTTTGCGCACGTCGTCAAATGTGCCTTGGCCAGCAAGGGTGTAAAGGCGACGTGAGAAGACTTCAGTTTGGCCATTTTGATAACGCATCCATGCGTCTTCCAGCGCTTTTTGGTCCACAGCAGCAATCATTTCGCTGGTAAGGCTATTGAGGTTGCCACCGCGCTGTTGTTGCTGTGTTTCAGCCTGTTGGTTGGCTTCAGCGTTACGCAATAGGCTGCGCACCCAGCTGTCTCCATCCTGACTTTGTGCAGGAGCTGGTTTGGGTTGAACCGGCGCGTGTGTTGCGCGTTCTGGTGCAGCTTGCTGGCGCAAGGGCTGGCGGGCAGCCGCTTGGGCCTGCGTTTTTTGCTGTTCAGCTTCAATCTGACGTTCCAGCAGGGCAGCGATCTGTTCTGAAGATATATCCTCATCGCGTGCCGGTGTTGCTGGCTCTGGGTTGCGTTTTGGCGGCGTTGGCCGGCTTTGTTCCACGGGACGCGGTGCAGGTTGTTGCACTTCTTGTTGCACTGGCTGGCGCGGAATTTCGCGTTTTGGTGCAGGAGGTGTTGGCTCCTGGCGTGTGGGGGCGGCAGCTGCTGTGTAGCTGTGTGAACTTGATTGGGCGTTGACGATGTTATTCAACTCGCTCAAAGCTTCAATTTGTTCAGCAACGACGCGGCGCATGGCGGCAGCGCTTGCTTTTGTCTCTTCAGGCAGCTCCAGCATACCGCGTTGCAATTCGCCACGGGTGGCTTGCAGTTCTTCGTTCATTTGGCCGGCAGTTTGGCGCATGGCTTGTGCCGTTTCGTTGAACTGAGCGGTGGCCTGGCGGATAGCGTCTTGCATTTCTTCCACCAACGCTTTTTGCGTCTGCTGAACAGCTGCTTGCGCGCGCTGACTTTCAATGCCAGCAGTTTCGGTGAGGGTGCGCAGGTTGTTGGACACAGATGAAGATGCACCGCGAACTGTTTCGTCCAACGCTTCTTGTGTTGCGTTGATCCGCTGTTCTGCCTCGTTGACTGTTTCAGCCAATGAGCGGGCAAAGATCCGCAGACGAGAGTCAATTTCTTCAGCGCGGTTTGTAAAGCCTTGTGCCAATGCATCAAGTGCAGTGCGGCCGCCTTCAATGGTTTCTATAGATACCATGCTGGCGCTTGTAAGGTCACGTGCGGCATCGGTGAAGCCGTGTGCTTGCCCTTCAAGTGAATGTTTGACCTCGCCAACTTCTGCCAACAATCCGCTGATGGTAGCCTGTAGGGCAGAAACGTGATCGCTCATCAAGCGACCCGCGTCATCGGTGCCTGCAAGCGCGTCGCGTACTGCATCTGAGTAGCGGGCAGTGTGCTGGCCGATGTTGCCTTCAAGCGTTGCCAAATTATTGCCCGATGTCTCAAGCACCTGCTGCAAGAGCATGTTTGAATCGTTGAGTTTGGCCAAGGCGCGCGTCACATCTTCTTCAATGCGAGCTGTTGAGGTGGACATAATGTCCTCAGCACTGATGGCAGAGCTTTCAAGTGCAGCATTGAGCACGTTTTTATGGTTGGCCAAACGGTCATCGAGCTCGTTGGCTTTTTGATCGATCAATTTCGACAGGGTTTCAGACTGCAAGGCGACAATGCGGTTCATGTTGCTTGATTTGTCTGCAAGCTCTTGAGCCGTGGCGACGCCACGCACTTCCACCAAATCTTGCAATTTGTCGCTTACAGCGTTCATTTGCTGCATGGCGTTGCGCACCAATTGGTCCATGCGGGTTGCGGTCACTTCCACATCAGAGGAAATGTCAGCGGTCATGCCGGCAAGTTTTTCCTCAAGCGATGCAGCGATGCGCCCCGCGCCTTCATCGATGTTTGACATGGTTTTGCCAAGGGCTGAGGAAACCGAAGAGTTGATTTCGTTCAAGCGCTCTGCTGTTGCGTTTGCGCGCGCCGCAATTGTGTCAGGCAAGGTGCCGAGTTTTTCGTCGATCGTGCGGCTGAAGTTTTCAGCCGTTGCTGCCAAGCTTGTTTCGCTCTGTGTTGCGCTTGATTCAATGTTTTCAACCGCGCTGCTGGCTGATGCGGCAAGGCGTTTTTCGCTGTCGCTGATGCGGCCTTCAACAGATTTGTTCAAGCTGTTGAGCGTTGCAGCCAAGCGTTGCTCGCCGTCAGAAACGCGTGTTTCAACACTTGAAGCAAGGTTTTCAACAGTAGAAGACAAGCGCTGTTCGCTGTCTGCAACCCGGGTTTCAACAGTTGACGTAAGATTTTCAACTGACGAAGACAGACGTTGCTCGCCATCTGACATCCGGTTTTCAATCGATGAAACAAGGTTTTGCGTCGCTTCGTTGAATTGGGCTTCGCTTCCGGCCACGCGCTCTTGAATGCTGGACGTGAGCTGATTGACCGAGGTGGTGAGACGTTCTTCGGTTTCTGCCACACGCTCTTCGGTCTCACTTGTGAGCCCTTGCATGGTCATTGTCAGGCGGGCTTCGCTATTCGATACGCTATTTTCAATAGACGATGTGAGGTGCTGAGTTGCACGGCCCAGCGTTTCCGCAGATTTGAGAACGCGGCCTGCAATGGTTTTATCCAATTGCGTTGTGGCTGTTTCAAATGTCTCTGTTGACTGGGAAAGGGCGTTTTCAACTTTGCCAGCCAGACGGTCGGTGCTTTCTTCGATGCTTGAAATAGCGCTGGTCACTTTGCCAGCCACACCATGTTCAGCGTCTGAGAGACGGGCAATCGCGCCATCAATTTCAGTGCCAAGATGCGCGTTTACTTCAGCAACTTTGTTCTCGATCATGGAAGACACTTGCTGGGTGCGTGTTTCCATTGTTTGGTTCACGTTGCGCAAGCTTGCATCAATTTCGTCGCGGAACTTCTCGCCAGACAGATCAAACGTTGCTGATAGCTCTTCAGTGCGCTGATGCATTTGCGCGCTAAGTGTAGAGGCGCCAGACTGCAATCGCTCGTTAAAAGTTTCTGTGTGCGTGACAAGAGTTTCCTCAAGCGCCTTGGCGTTTTTGGTGAGGCTAGCGCTATTTTGGTCGATTGTATCGATCAGTTTGCCGCCTTTTTCGCTAACGATCTCATCCATTGATTTTAGACGGCTATCCAAAATCACAGCAACTTCGTCTACGCGCGATGTAAGTTGAGCAGCGGTTTCGTCACCAGCTGTTTTCAGCAAGATGCGGGCATCCTCTGCGCGCTCTTCCAATACGCCACCAATTTGCAGCAGCGCTGATTGTACGCTGCTTTCCAAATTGTTGGTTTGGATGGCTAGGGTCTCGTCAAATCGTGTGCCAAATTCGCTCAAGCTGTTTTGAGCGCTGGCCGAATTGTCCAGAACGCTCTTGGCTAGAGATTTTCCAACGGCGGTCATTTGGTTTGAAATCTCTTCGCCGCGCAATGTCATATCCACCAGAACGGCTTCGCCTGATGCCCGCAAGACATTGCTCAGTTTCGCGCTTTGTGTGTCTACGGCAGCAGTAATAGCCGAAGCACCATTCTCAAACGTGCCGGTCAGCGCCAAAATGCGGTTGTCCACATTAGAGCTGAATTGATCTGTGCCTTTATCAAGCGCTGCGGTCAAAAGATTGGACTTTTGATCGAATAGGCTGGTGAAGGCATTGGTGTTTTTGTCGAGTAGCTGTGCAACATTGTGCATTTGCTCATCCACCAAGGTGCCAAAGCCGTCCGTGCGCTCAAGCAGAACCTGGTCAAGCTGCGCAGAACGCGCCGAAATCATGCGATCAAGCTTTTCGTTGCGCTCATCAAATGAAGACTGCAGCTCCATGGTGCGGCCCGCAAGGGTGCTGTCCAATGCAGAAGTTCTGTCTTCAATTGATGCTTCAAGCTGGTTGGTGCGGTTGGCCAACACGTGATCGAACTCGCCAGTGCGTTCGGCGATAAGGGACGCCAAATTTGCGGTACGTTCATCAACTGTTATGTTGAGTTTTTCAGTGCTGTCCTCAAGTGCGGCAACCAAATCAACCTGTCGGTTTTGGATGGTTTCATCAAGGTTGCGGGCGCGTTCAGCAATGGCGCCATCAATTGTGGTGCCTGCTGCATGGACGGCTTGGGTAACGTCTTTTTTCTGCGTTTCGATCGTTGAGGTAATATTGCCACCAACGGTTTTCATTTGGTCAACGAATGCGCTGCCAACGGTGTCCAATTTTGTGGCAAAATCGGCATGTACATCGGAAATGGCTTCCCGCACACGCTCTGAATTGGTGACCACCGCATTGCGTTGTGACGCCAACTCTTCAATAAGCGAGCGCATGCGCAATTCATTGTCTGCATAGGTGCGCTCAAGCGAGTTTACTTCGTTGTGGACCATTACTTCAAGCTCGCTGGCGCGAGACAATGCACGCTCCAGCCCGTCACCAATGGCGTTCACTTCGCGGCGAACGGCCTGACCAACGGTTTTGATTTGTTGAGAAGCGGTTGCTTCTGGCTCAGTTAAGCGCATGGCCGCTTGCGTCATTGATGAGGCGGCAAGACGTAAATCGTTGGCGCGTTTGGTCATGGTGGCAATTGCAAAAAATGCCAAGATTGGAATGATCAGCAGTGCGCAATAGGTTGCAAACTCTGGCGTGCGCAGGGTTTCAGCAAAAAGCGATGCGTCGCCAAATCCGGCGCCAAACTGGAAAAAGCCCAATGTGAGAATGATCAGAGCCCACACAATTGAGGCGAGTGCGGCGACCCAATATGGCGTGGATGTCGATTTTGATTGCAAAGAATAAAGAATGCCAGCTGCGCTCGAGCGGTCATCATTTGCGATGCCTTGCGTGCGCGCAGCAATGCGCTCGGCAGAGCGGGTGCGGCTTGGCGTAGGTTTGGGTTGGGAGGGGGGTGTATCCTTTGCGGGGTTCTTTACCGCCGCTGAACCTTCCAACGCACTTTCCACTGCTGAGAAAGCGAGTGATGCTGGGTCTTTTGGTGTTGAACCACTATTCTTTGCCATACTCGATACTACCTTTGCGTCCGCACACGTCCCAACAAGGCGGCTAAGGTGAGCTTTGGCAATTCGTGTTTGATGGTTAAAACACGCCCGAAGCGTCCCCCGGAGAAATCTAACACGTTTAAAAACAACGTGTTTTTGGCCAAACACTCAACGCCGCCGAACGTTGGTATCATTTCTTTATACACTTTTTCGACGTTGAACTTATCTTTTTATTAATAAATGGTTAACGCGTCAAAGCATGGGTTCACTAAGACGTCCAAATATGCCGGATTTGTGACGCTTAAGCCCATGTTCACCCCTCAATGATAAAGTTGTGCAAAGTTTTGTTGAGTAAATTGAGTAGGGCGTAAAAATGGCCAAAGCTGTATTGGCGGCAAATGGAGTTTCCAGTTACAAAAATGATGATCACCACCGTTGGATTGATCTGGTGTTTCTGGGGCGCCAAACAATGGGCCAAAAGTCGCTCGAAATTGAAATTCTGAAGCTCTTTAAATCGCAACTTGAAATTCATCTCGCACAATTGGCTCATATGGAAGATGAATCACAATTGCGGGTGCGTTTGCATACCATCAAGGGCGCTGCTTTTGGCGTTGGAGCCAATGAAGTTGCTCAACTTGCTGCAAAAGCTGAAAAAGAACTGCTCAGCAACGGGCATGTGCAACCGGGCGGGATGGATCGCCTGCGCCAAGCGGTACGACAAACTAGCGACTTTATAAGCCATCTCCTTGAAACTTAGGCACACTAAAGCCTAATCGTCTGCTCCATTTTTTGGTGTGATTGTTTATCGCGCTGTCTTAGGGCGAGGCGCCGCTTGCCCACAATTGATTTGGGCGATATAGAACGGGCTGAGTTCAGATAAAGGAAGTCCTGCATGGCCAAAATTACATATGTCGAATCCAATGGCACCCGGCACGAAGTTGAAGCTGAAAATGGCTCTACCGTGATGGAAAATGCTGTACGCAACGATGTACCCGGGATTGTGGCTGAATGCGGTGGCGCTTGCACGTGTGCTACTTGTCACGTGTATGTGGATGATGCATGGACGGCTAAGGCTGGTGGCCCTTCTGTAATGGAAGAAGACATGCTGGACTTTGCTTTTGATGTGAATGACAACAGCCGATTGTCTTGCCAAATCAAGGTTTCAGATGAGCTGGATGGGCTTGTTGTGCATGTACCTGAAAACCAGGCATAGGTTTTCTCAAAATCCAATTTGAGAAGAATTTTTCTACTGATTGTGTGATTATTGAGATCAAATTGCTCCGAATATGGTGAAATGCTTCCTTGGCGTTTCATCATCTTTGATATTGGTAGAATAAAGAAAAATCTAACAATTTCAGTGACTTGGCATTGGCTTGAGTCTGCACTATTTTAGCGGCATCGATTAATCGAGGTCGCAATATGACACGCTTAGGCATTTTCCCCGTTTCTTACAAAGTTCGGGGCAAGAAAATCATCATCGTAGGTGGCGGCGCTGAAGCGCTGGCCAAAGCGCGTTTGGCCATCAAAACCGATGCGCATGTCGTTGTTATCGCCCGCAAAATTGAAGCTGATTTCTCCTCCCTTGACCTTGAAAATGTCCATTTCGACGTGCGCGAAGAAGTGTTCGCCGCCCATCATTTGCACAATGCAGCTTTGGTGTTTGTGGGTGATGAGGGGCCAGATGCGGAGATCGCCAAACGGTTGGCGAAAGAGGCCGGTTTGCCGCTCAATGTGGTGGACCAACCTGACCTGTGTGACTTCTTCACCCCAGCCATTGTTGATCGTGCACCGATTTCTGTCGCCATCTCATCAGAAGGTGAAGCACCGGTTTTAGCGCGCTTGGTCCGGGCCCAAATTGAAGCAGCGCTTCCTTTGCATTTGGGCAAATTGGCGAGTCTTGCTGGTGGGTTGCGTCATCTGGTTGAGAAATTGATTCATTCGGGCGACCGTCGTCGGAAATTCTATCAGGAGCTTTTGGCGTCGCCTCAGGTTGAAGTTGCGCTGGGTGCTGGCGATCAAGATAAGGCCAATCAATGGGCAAATCATTTGTTGGTGGATCACGCCAATGTTGATCAGCGCAGTGGTTTTGTACATTTGGTTGGTGCGGGGCCGGGGGCTGAAGATTTGCTGACCCTTCGAGCACAACGGGTGTTGCAAAGCGCAGATGTGATTGTGCACGACCAATTGGTGCCAGAAGGTGTGGTGCAAATGGGCCGCCGTGATGCAGAGCGGGTGCCAGTTGGCAAGGCCAAGGGTCGCCATTCCTTCACCCAAAAGCGGATCAATAAATTGCTCGTGCAATTGGCTCAAGAGGGCAAACAAGTTGTGCGGCTAAAGTCTGGCGATCCGATGATCTTTGGTCGTGCAGCAGAAGAAATTGAAGCAATGGATGCAGCTGGTGTTGAATATGCCATCGTGCCCGGTGTCACTGCAGCGGCAGCTGCAGCTTCGGATGCACATTTGCCCGTGACCTTGCGCAATGTGGCATCTGGCGTTGTTTACGCAACGGCGCATGGTGCTAACGACACAGCCGTGACCCATTGGGCGACATTGGCCAAGTCTGGCCTGACCCTTGGCATTTACATGGGCAAGTCGATCATGAAAGAGGTTGCTGCTCAGCTTATTGCTGAAGGCCTTTCAAGCACCACGCACGTGGGCATTGTGGTGAACGCAGGACGCGCCAATAGCGAGCGATGTTTGTCGAGCCTTCAAGAAATTTCAAATCAAGCGCCGCAATTGGCAGACGGTCCAGCGATTGTATTTGTTGGGGAAGCTGTCGCCAGCGGCAAATGGCTGAACGAGATTGAGCAGCCTTCAAATGAATTAGAATTAGATGGGGATACGCGCCCTGACATGCAGGTGGCGTAGAGGAATGAAAAATATGAATGCGATTACAGCGAACGAATTGATTTCAGGTGCCGTTGTGTACCTTTACGAAACTGGCGAATTTGGCGTCGACTTGCAAAAAGCCAAACTTTTTGGAGCTGACGAGCAAGATGTGCGCGATGCATCGCTTGAAAAGACGTTGAAAAATCCACGACTTGTAAGCGTGGAAGCAATTGCTGTTGAGGTGAGCGAAACCGGCACTGTTTGGGCCAACCGTTTGCGTGAACAAATTCGGGCCAACGGCCCAACTGTTGGTGGCTTTGCCCGTCAGACCCTAGAAGGAGCCGATCATGTATCGCTATGATGAATTTGATGCGGCCTTCGTCCGTCAGCGCACAGAGCAGTTTTCTCACCAAGTGCAGCGCCGTTTGTCCGGTGAATTGACTGAAGAGCAATTCCGCCCCCTGCGGTTGATGAATGGTCTTTATTTGCAACTGCACGCCTATATGCTGCGGGTTGCGGTGCCTTATGGCACGCTCAATTCAACGCAAATGCGCAAGCTTGCCTATATTGCCCGCACCTATGACCGGGGCTATGGACACTTCACCACGCGCCAAAACATCCAATACAATTGGCCCAAACTAAAAGACGTGCCAGCGATTTTGGAAGAATTGGCCAGCGTTGAAATGCACGCGATCCAAACATCGGGTAACTGTATCCGCAATGTGACCACAGACCAGTTTGCGGGCGCTGCTGCTGACGAGATTATTGATCCACGTCCAGTTGCTGAGATCATCCGTCAATGGTCGAGCTTGCACCCGGAATTCAGCTATTTGCCGCGTAAATTCAAAATCGCGATCACTGGCGCACCGCAAGATCGTGCTGCGGTGAAGTTTCACGATATTGGCCTGATGGCCGCAACCAACGATGCGGGTGACGTGGGTTGGCGCGTTTTTGTGGGTGGCGGTTTGGGCCGTACCCCAATGGTGGCCAAAGAGATTTCAGATTATGTGCCGCATGAGTACTTGTTGCCCTATTTGGAAGCGATTTTGCGCGTTTATAATATGTATGGTCGTCGCGACAATAAGTATAAAGCGCGGATCAAAATCCTTGTGCATGAAACAGGTATTGAGACCATTCGTGAGCAAGTTGAAGCCGAGTTTGCTGAAATCAAAGAAGGTGTGTTGAAACTGCCGCAAGGTGAGTTGACGCGGATCACAGAGTATTTTGCAGAACCAGCGTTTCAACCGCAAACAGACACAAAGATTGACATCGCACAGTTTGAAGCAACGGACAGTGCCTATGCGCGCTTCCTAAAGCACAATCTGCACCCCCACGCTAAAGAGGGGTACACCAGCGTCACCATCTCGCTGAAGCCAATTGGTGGTGTGCCGGGTGATGCAACAGACACGCAAATGGAAGCAGTGGCAGATTTGGCGGAGCAATATAGCTTTGACGAGTTGCGCGTTTCCCACGAGCAAAACTTGGTGTTGCCGCACGTGGCGATCAAAGATGTGCGCACTGTTTATGACGCACTGGTGGCCAACAAATTGCAAGAAGGCAATGCGGGCCTGATCTCTGACATTATCGCATGCCCAGGCCTTGATTATTGCGCCTTGGCAAATGCCCGCTCGATCCCAATCGCGCAAGCCATTTCAGAGAAGTTTGCGGACCGCGAAGAAGAATTTGGCGAATTGAAGCTGAAAATTTCAGGCTGCATCAACGCTTGTGGTCACCACCACGTGGGCCACATCGGCATTTTGGGTGTGGAGAAAAAAGGCACCGAGCTTTATCAAATCACCGTGGGTGGTGATGCGACGGAACATGCGACTGTTGGCTCCATTTTGGGCCGTGGTGTGACAGCTGAAGAAGTGCCGGGCGCACTTGAGAAACTGCTCGACCGCTATATGGCGGAGCGCCAAGGCGCTGATGAGACGTTCATTCAAGCCTATCGCCGGTTGGGTGACGCACCATTTAAGGAGGCGCTTTATGGCTAGTTCAAACCTGGCTCACGCCCAAACAGCAAAGCCCCGGCCAACTGATCTTGAATTGGTGGCGCTAAATGGCATGTTTGACGAAAAAGACGGCTTGTCCGTGCTGCGCCATGCTTTGACCGGTGATGTATCGCCTGCGCCCATTGCTATGGTTTCTTCGTTTGGGGCCGACAGTTCGGTTTTGTTGCACATGGTTGCGCAAATCAACCCGCATCAAGAAGTGCTGTTTTTGGAAACGGGCAAGCATTTTGCTGAAACGCTTGAGTATATCGAGATCATGAAGAAGCACCTTGGCTTGACCAATGTGCGTTTTCTTGAGCCAGACACAAAAGACGTTGAGCGGTTTGATGCAAAGGGTGACCTTTGGAAATCCGATCCGGATAGCTGCTGCCATATTCGTAAAACCGAGCCGCTTGATACAGCGCTTAAAACCTACGGTGGTTGGGTGACAGGGCGTAAGCGCTTCCAAACCAATGATCGGGGCGTGTTGCCACACTTTGAATTGACCACGGATGAGCGGGTTAAGGTGAACCCGCTTGCCTATTGGGACAATGATGATGTGGCCGCTTATCGCCAAGAGCATGGCTTGCCTGCGCACCCATTGTTCCTTAAAGGCTTCTTGTCGATCGGTTGCGAGCCTTGCACGTCTATCGTGAAAGAGGGGGAAGACCCTCGTTCTGGCCGTTGGCGGGGCAAAGATAAAACCGAATGTGGTATCCATTTTGATGTGAGCGGCAAGATCGCCCATCCAACAGTTGAAATTGGGCAAAAACCAATGAATTTGTTCAAAGACGGTGCATTTGTTGCCGATTTGTGGCGTGATCTAAAAGAAGACGAAGCCTTGCATGATCTGCATCATGTTCATGTGCCGCTGAGTGTTTATGTTGCCAACAAAGCTGAGATTGATGCAAATCCGCGTGATTTGGGTTTGATTTTGGCACCGGGTGACGATGTGGATGCTTTGGGTGAAGACGCGAAGCGTTTCACCTCGATTGTGGTTGAGTTCCCAGCCTTTACCGATGGGCGGGGGTATTCTTATGCCCGTTTGTTGCGTGAGCGCTACGGCTATGAGAATGAACTGCGCGCCCGTGGCGACATTTTGACCGATCAGGTAGCCTATTTCCTTAGATGTGGGTTCGATGCCTTGACTGTTCAAAATGAAGCGACCAAAAAGGCACTGCAGGAGAATGACCTTGGTTCGGTCACGCTCTTCATGCAACCTATTGGGGCATCGCAAGAGGTGCCTGTTGGAACACGTCCGTTCTTGCGGCGGGCAAAATAGAAAACTTACTGGGTGGTCCAGCGCCCGCGATAAAATACGAAGAGAGTATGAGAAATGAGCGAGCGTGAGATTGTCACCGATGTGGTGATCATCGGTGCCGGCCCTGTTGGTCTTTTTGCCGTTTTTGAATTGGGCTTGTTGGACATTAAATGCCACCTAATCGATATTTTGGACAAACCAGGCGGCCAATGTGCCGAGCTTTATCCAGAAAAGCCGATCTATGATATTCCAGCTTTTCCAGAAATTTCTGGGCAGGAGCTGACGAACAACCTGTTGCAGCAAGCGGAGCCGTTTGGCCCCACGTACCATTATAACCAAATGGTCACCGAGCTTGAGAAGCAGGAAGACGGCTCGTACATCGTTAAGACCGACGACAATCAAACCTTCAAATGTAAGGTTGTGGTGATTGCTGCGGGCGGTGGTTCATTCCAGCCTAAGCGTCCGCCTGTGCCAGAGATCGAAAACTTTGAGAACAAATCTGTGTTTTACGCTGTGCGTCGCCGCGACGAGTTCCGCGACCATGACATTGTGATTGTTGGCGGGGGCGATAGTGCGCTGGATTGGACGTTGAACTTGGCTGAAATCGCCAAGTCTGTGACCCTTGTGCACCGTCGCGATAGTTTCCGTGCCCATACTGATAGCGTGAATAAAATGCGCGCTTTGGTTGAAGCGGGCAAAATCAAGTTTGAACTTGGTCAAATCGCCAACCTTGAAGGTGAAGACGGTCAAATTACAGCCGTCAATATCAAGTCTAAAGACGGCGAGAAATCGCTGCCAGCAACCCGTTTGCTGCCGTTCTTTGGTCTCACCATGAAGTTGGGTCCCGTTGCTGACTGGGGCCTCAATCTGCATGAAAATCTAATCAATGTGGACACGGAAAAATTCACCACATCCGAAGAAGGTATCTTTGCGATTGGTGACATCAACTACTATCCGGGCAAGCTAAAGCTCATCCTTTCGGGCTTCCATGAAGCTGCGTTGATGGCGCAAGCCGCGAAGAAAATTATCCATCCGGATCAAAAGGTTGTGTTCCAATACACCACCTCTTCAACCAGCTTGCAAAAGAAGCTTGGAGTTAAATAATGCGCGTTTATGTGACAGATCTTGACGGCAAAGAGCACGAACTTGAAGCCCTTGAAGGCTGGCGGGTAATGGAAGTTATCCGCGATTGGGAATTGCCCATTAAAGCCGAGTGTGGCGGCGCTTGCGCGTGCGCCACCTGTCACGTTTTCGTTGCCCCCGAATGGGAAGACAAGTTGCACCCAGCAACCGACGAGGAAGAGGACATGCTGGACACCGTGCCAGATGTTCAAGAAAACTCTCGCCTGTCTTGCCAAATTCTGATGAGCGAAGAACTTGATGGCCTAAAGGTTTCTTTGGCCCCAAGCTCCAAGCCAGAAGAAAAAGTGGCATAATTGATCTCAAGGCGGCTCTTTTTTGAGCCGCCGTTGGTCGCTTCGCTCCCGACCCCGGCACCCCCGCCGATTGGTGCGTCTCAAAGATTCTGTGCAAGCGAGGGATAAGATGGACGAAACAACTTGTTGTTGAGGACCTCGGACAACTTTTTGGCCGCGCCCGTGCAGGCGCAGCAAATCGGAGCGCGCGGTCATACGAGTGTGTTTAGCGCATCATGCGATTTGTGGTA
>NZ_CAKZPW010000146.1:0-18155 GCF_937139385.1 uncultured Maritalea sp.
AGGGATTTCGGTTTCGTAAAGCTCTGCGTAATTTTGCAAGAAATGTTCGAACAACAAAGGAATATCATCACGCCGAGACCGCAGGGTTGGCAGGTCGATCACCACGTTGTTCAACCGAAAATAAAGGTCAGAACGAAACCGCCCTTCTTCGATCGCTTGGTCTAGAGGTTCATTTGATGCGGACACGATGCGCACATCCACTGTAATGGGTTTGTCCGCGCCTATGGGCAGGACTTCGCGCAATTCGATTGCACGCAACAACTTGGCTTGAACATCAAGAGTGCACGTACCTATTTCATCCAGAAATAAAGTGCCCCCTTCGGCTTGGCGAAAAAGGCCCTGTGTTTTGTCTTTTTCTCCAAAAACACGTTGCTCAAATCCGTCCGCTGCGATGTTGGCGCAATTGATGGCAAGGAATGGGCCATTGGCCCGTTCAGACAGATTGTGTAACGCGCGCGCAACAAGCTCTTTGCCCGTGCCGGTTTCACCCAATATAAGCGCTGCGGCGTGGGCGGAGGAAAAGTCCAACACACTTTCGCGCACCGATTGCAGAAGTTCAGATTTTCCCAGTAAGACCCGGTCCAGGCCAGACAAGGTGGCCAATTGGTTGCGCAAACGTTCTGCATCCTTGGACAGGCGATGCTTTTCAGCGGCATTGCGCAAAATGGTTAGAAGCCTTTGTGGATCGAATGGTTTTTCCAAGAAGCTATAGGCGCCATCGCGCATGGCTTGCACAGCGGTTGGGATATCGCCATGGGCGGAAATTAAAACGATCGGCAATTGCGCAACGCCTGATTTCTCGTTCAATAGGTCGAGCCCAGATGTTTTGGGCATGCGCACATCTGACAGAATTACGTCTGGCACGAAAGCGGCGACCTTGTCGGCAACAGATGTTGCGTCAGCAAGCGCCTGTGTTTCCCAACCAGCGGCCCCCATCAAGTGCGTCAACGACTGACGCATTTCCTTATCGTCATCGATAATGATGGCACGAAAATTGGCGCTTTTGGCTGTTGGTGACAATGATTGTTCCTTAAGTCAGGGGCAATTGAACGGTGAATTTTGCACCTATTTCACAATCGATGGCGCTGAGCAATCCTTTGTGTTCACGAACAATGGCAGCAGAAATGGCCAAACCAAGTCCCATGCCTTCACCTGAAGGTTTGTTGGTGTGAAAGGGTTCTTGCAGTTGTTCGATGCTTTGTCCCCGCAGCCCATGGCCCCAGTCGCGTACGGAAATTTTTATCGCCCCATCGTGTAAAACGGCGCGAATTTCGATGCGTTTACTTTGCAGGTCTTGCAGAGCAGCGATTGCATTGCGGATCAAGTTGACCAGCACCTGTTCCAATCGTTGGCGCATGCCGCTGATTGCTGGCAAATCCTTTGGTACAATGACGTGCAAGTCGATATGTTTGTTCGAAAGGTCGTGTTTTGTGAGGCCGACCGCACCGTCGATCAGGTCGGCAATATCGATCGTCTCGGTGTTATTATCACCGGGCATTGAAAAGAACTTTAGTTCCTTTGTTATGTTCTCCATGCGCCGCACAAGTCCGTTGAGGTGGTCAATGACACCGCCGGGCTTATGGCCGCTGGAAATTTCCTCTGCTGCAAGGTAGTTGCGCATAGCGGAAATGGGCTGCCCTAACTCGTGGGTGATAGAGGCGGCCAATTGGCCAAGTGCGGCCAATTTGCTTGTGCGTGCCAATTCGGATCTTGTTTGTTCGAGACGAATTTCTGTTGCCTTGCGTTCTTCTATTTCAACGATCAGTTTTTGCCGGTCATCGTGTGAGGCTTTGAGCGCGCGCTGGAGTTGATTTGACCTAAAGGTGATAAAACCAATGCCCATGGCGGCCATAACAATTGTAGCCAGAATGATCACAAACCAGGTACGCTCAAAAAGGGTAGATGTTGGCTTGATGTACCAAAGGGTCCAGCCTTGTTGTTCGACATCTTTATTGGCGTAAAGATATGTTGTTCCATCGAGCAGGACTTCGCTATCGGGGCGCAGTTCCCAATTTAACGGTAGCAATTCTTGTTTGCCGAATTGTTGCTTGTTTTGAATGGCGATGCGTTGGTTTTCGCTTAGGTCCGTTGTGGCGTGATAGCGCCATTGATCTGAAGTGGCGAAGACGACGATACCCTCTTTGTTGGTGACCAAAATATCGTCACCAGAAGCGGCCCAAGCGCCTGTGAGTTCACTCAGCGCGATCTTTAACGCCACCACTCCAATTGCATTTCCACTTTCATCACTGACCGCGTTGCCGATGAAGTATCCAGGTGTGAAAGTGGTCGCGCCAATGGCGAAAAACTCGCCGCGCTTGCCAGCCATTGCGTCTTTAAAGTACGGACGAAAACCGTAGTTTTTGCCCAAGAAATTGATCTCTTGGGCATAGTTGGAGGCAGCGATTGTCCACCCGTTTTCATCCATGACGTAGATGGCTTCGGCTTTAGAGCGGTGGGCAAAATCTTCAAGTCGTTGGTTAAGCCCGTCAACCTCGCCCCGGGACAAAGCGCGCACAACCGCTGGGTCCTGCGCGACAATAAAGGGCAGATGCTCTAGGCGCTCAAGCGCACTCAACAAAGTGGAGTGATAAAGTTGCGCGCGGCCTTCCGCCCGTTCTAATTCAACCGCTTTGAAAACAGAAAACGAAGCGAAAAACAGCGTAAGAAGTCCACCAAGTAGCAACGCCGCAAAGAGCGCAGTGTAAAGGATTGTCTTGGCTGGTGTGCGTCTATTGTGTTCGCCGTTGCTCATTTTTGGAGCTTGAAGCCCATATTTGCCATTTGTCAAATCAATCAAGACTTAAACGATCAAACTGGAGAGCAGATCGTTTTCTGTTATGTCCTGAAAACCAAAATCACCTTCAATCAATTTGGCCTTCAGAGCCTCAAAGTTAGCTGGATCATTGGTTTCAATGCCCATCAGAACTGTACCAAAGTTGCGCGCAGATTTCTTGAGATATTCAAAACGCGCAATATCATCGTGTGGCCCGAGCATATTGAGGAAGTCTTTCAGTGCACCGGGGCGCTGGGGCATGCGCAAAATGAAGTATTTCTTGAGGCCAGAATATTTGAGCGCCTTTTCTTTGACTTCGGGCAGTCGCTCAAAATCAAAGTTACCTCCCGACGTGACGCAAACGATGTTTTTGCCGTTTAGTTTTTCGGGGGGAAGCGCGGACAGCACGTCAATGGAAAGAGCGCCAGCGGGTTCTAACACCATGCCTTCTATGTTGAGCATTTCAACAATGGTGGCGCATAGGCGATTTTCAGGCACCAAAGTCACGATGTCGGCTGGCAAATGCTCGAGCATTTCAAAATTAAGGGCACCAACTTGGGCGACTGCAGCACCGTCGACAAAATTGTCGATTGCCTGAAGCTTCACGCGCTTGCCTTGCTGCAAGCTGGTTTTTAAACTGGGCGCGCCCTGCGGTTCAACCAAAAGGATTTCGGTTTTTGGCGACGTATGGGTCAGGTAGGCGGTTACCCCTGCAGCGAGGCCACCCCCGCCCACGGGCATGATGATCAGATCAAGCGGTTCGCCATCCAACTGCTCGAGAATCTCATGCGCTATAGTGGCCTGACCTTCGATAATATCGGCATGATCAAACGGCGGCACCATGAGGGCGCGTTGCTCATCAGCGAACGAAAGAGCCGCGCTATAACATTGATCAAAAATATCACCGATCAATTTGATTTCAATGTTGGCGCCGCCAAACGCACGGGTTTTGTCGATTTTTTGTTGCGGTGTGGTGACGGGCATGAAGATGGTGCCCTTGACGCCAAAGTGCGCACAACAAAAGGCAAATCCTTGCGCGTGATTGCCCGCAGAAGCGCACACAAACGCGCCCTTGTGTTCAGGATTTTCGTCCAGGGCCTTTGAGATGAAATTGTACGCGCCGCGCAGCTTATAGGAGCGCACCGGGGTTAAGTCTTCTCGCTTGAGATAGATGTTGGCGTCAAATTTTTGGCTGAGATAGACATTTTTTTGGCAGGGCGTTGCATCAAGGATCGAGGACATGCGTTCTTTTGCTGTGGCAACATTGTCGATGAAATTGGTCAATTTGTCTTCTCTTGGTGCAAGCGGTTTCGTTTGAATTTCTAGCACTACACCTGATCCTTGCTGGTGACAAACCGCAAAGGTGACGAATTGGTTCTACGACCAATTATGCATTTGGGTGAGGTCTGGTATGACAATATGTGTACTTGTTGAAGAGAGAGCTTGTCTTCATGCTGCAATATATCGGGGCAGGGGAAATCGGATATGGGCAACAAAGACGAGAGCATTGATGCGTTTGACGGCGAGTTGAGCGAAGACAGTTTTTTTGATCACACCTTGCGTGTGCCTATTCAGGAAGAAATTCACGCGCGGCTTATTCCCCCGCTTCAGGCGCCACTGCGGGCGCGGCGTATTGTTTTCTTGGTCGGTCGACAGGCAGATCAAATGGCCTATGTTAGCGCGCAATTGCACGGCTGGTGTGGTGAAGTGGGCATTGAGCCGCCCGATAAGAACTGGCGGCAGTTTTCTTTTTCGAATGAGCGCTATGATGTGACGTGGGAAGCGCACACCGAGTTTGTTACTTTGACCTGGTATGCACCGATAAATGACAAAAGCGCTAGACCTAAGGGAATTGGTCTTGAAGTCCTCAAGCAGTTTCCCATCATAACCGCCGCACGGATAGATGTTGTCGAGCGCAAAGAGATCTCACCGTCTGCCCTATTGGGATTTGAACCCAAAAGCTTGTGCTTGTCGCGCGTTGGCGTGGGCAATGCGCAAATTGGGACGGACTTTCAAACCGACGAAAATGGGTTCACGCGTTTCGAAATTGCAATCCATCAGCTTAGTTCCATCAAGACGGGCATTTTGGTACGCCGGTTACTCGAAATTGATACCTATCGCACCATGGCGCTGGTTGGGTTGGCGGATGCACGAATTCAATCGCGCATTGTTGGGGGGCTAGAAACTGAGCTGAGTGCCTTGAACGAAGAAATTGGTTGTGTGTCGAGCATTGAAGACAGCAAGCGCATTATGGGGATGTTGCATTCTCTTTCGGTTCGCGCGGGGCAAAGCCTTGATGCGACGGCCTATCGATTTGCTGCCAGTCAAGCCTATGGTGACGTATTGCAAATCCGTTTGGACCGGATTGAAGAAGAGCAAAGTGAAAAACACACAACGATCACGCGTTATCTTTCGAACCGGGTGGACCCCGCGTTGGCAACCTGTCGCGCGACTGAAAAGCGGCAGCGCTCGCTGAACAACAAAATAGCGCGGTCTATTCAATTGCTTGATGCGCGGATTAATGTGGATATGCAATCCCAAAGTCGAGAGGTTTTAAGTTCAATCTCGGAAACGGCAAAGAGCCAATATAAATTACAGTCAACTGTTGAAGGGCTCTCAACGATTGCTATTTCATATTATTCGCTTGGAATATTGGGGTATGTTTTGGCCGGGTTTGCTGACTATTTGCCCGTTTCAAAAACCATGATGCTTGGATTGCTCGCGCCGTTTGTTTTGTTGGCCAGCTGGTTTGGGATTCAAGCAATAAAGAATAGGCATAAGGCGGACTAGTTAGTTTGCATTGGCGGCGGCCAAAATTGCATCCCAAGCCAATTCCGATGCAATGGCACCAAGTGCGAAGGGTGCAAGGTTTGGGTCGCTGACTTGTTGTGTGCTTACAGCGAAAAAGACATCGCCATCAAACTCGGTATGGAAAGGTTGAATGCCCCTTGCCATTGAACTGTGGACTTGCTTTGCAACTTGGCTGAGCGCTTGGCGGGGCATGCGTTGGTTGGTGACCATTAGTGTTAACGTTGTATTGCCCTTGCCTGCCGGGCCAGTGCCATTTGCATGTTCGTGCAGGTGAACGCGCTCGCCAGTTGTTGGGGCAAAATTGCCGCGCACCACTTTGCCTTGTTTGTTCACTATCGCACCGAATGGATTGAGGACAGTGGCAATGAAAATCTTGGTTTGACCAACTTGGCGAAAGGCAGCGCCTTGGCCCGTTCGCTCGCCTTCATATCCGGCTTCTGTAAGGCATTTTCCGGCGCTCGCACTAAAGCCTGCGCCGACATTTCCTTGTGCAAACAGGTTTGGTTTCGCCGCATTTAGAGCCGCGCGGCCCAGGGCCTTGTCGGGATAGACGGCATTTTCGCGAAAACGATAATCGTAGATAATGGCACCGGCCGCCAAAGCAATGTCTTGCCAATCGGTCGAATAGTTCGCTCGCTTGTGGATCTCAGCCCCAACGCCCAAAATCGCTTCTTGGCCATAAGCAGAGCCACCTGCAAAGCAGATGGCGTCCACTTCGGGATAATGGGTGCCTATAGCGCCAATTGCTCCGCCTCGACAGTCGGAGACCATCATTGCACGTTGTTCGAAACTGAACACGGTGCAACCTGTTTGGGCAGATGTGTAATCCGCCGTACCGATTTTAAGTTCTGGGAAATCAAACTTGAGGTGGCCACGATCACTTCGATTGGCTTCAATAGAAAGTTCAACAAGATCGTTGGTGATGGTCACGCGATTGCCTTTAGCCAGTTTTGGAGATCGATGATCATTTTGTGGTGACCAAGGATAGATTTTGGCACATCATTGTCACATTCCAGCACATGTGCCAAATCCGGCAACAAACAGATGGTCGCGCCAGCTTGAGAGAATTTTGCAAATCTGTCGTCCTCGAACCCTTTGTCCGCGGTTCCAATGCAAATGAATGATCTTTGCGCATTTGCCAAAATCTCGTTTGATACCGCGTCGACCTTTGAAGAGGGTGTCAACCACGCAAGGTTTGCCGTTGGCAAGAAACCCTGCTCAATCATATTGCCCATCAGGACTGTACCCAGCGATTTGCCGACAATGAGCAATTCGTCATGCTTGGGCAAATCTGCAATGGCATTGCCGATGGTGGTGGCATCGTCAGCCAATATGCTCATGATTTCGTCAAACCCGAAATCGCGAAACCCTTCAACTTTGTCATAAGCATAGTTGGCCCCCGCAATCGTATAGCCGTGGTCAATCAAGAGCTGGCGCGCGAAGAAAAACATGGGGTTTTCCAAGCGATAACCAACGCCTGGCAGCAATAGAGCCAAGCGCGATGCGCCTGCATTTTCCTCGCTGATATCGATTGTGAAGCTATGGTTTTTTCGTCCCATGAGCGAGATAGACATGATCTAATTTCCGCTTAAAGGCTTGAGCTTACACGGGTTCTTGAAAGATGCAATGGGTGATCAAACTGACGGGGCGTGCGATCTTGCAACTTCCATCGGGTCAATGCCATCCCAGCTTCCGCGGCTTTCCAGCAGGCGAAACCGGGTAAAGGAACTGCGGTCGAACATGGGCTGTGCCTTATGTTGATCGATCATTGAGCGATGTGTACCGTCCTTATAGGCTGCCGCTAACATGTCTGGATCGTTGCGCCAAAGGGTGAAGGATGCGCCATCTGGTGTGCCTATTGGATTGAATATCTGCCGCAACACATTTGAACCCAACGATTTGTAAAAGGTTCGAACATCTTCTATTTTTTTTACGAAGTCTCGTGCACGGCCAAAGTCAGCTTCGCCAAAACCCTGATATCCTGCACTGGTCATGACTGCCATTACACCTTGTGGGTCTGTTTTAAGCGCTACGAGGTGGGGGTGTGGTTCGTGTTTTGTGGAGAAATCCACGTCGCCGCGGTGGGCCACAACAGCTAACATTCCGTGCCAGCTTTGTGTTGCTAGATTGGCGAAGTCCAAACTGTTCGCGGCTTCGTTTAATCCGTGCAATGCGGCTTCTTGATCATTGTAGAACCCAAGGGCGCACCAAATATCGCTGACCTCCGTGCGAAAGCCGTCATCGCCGATCGGCGAATCTGGTCCGCAACGCCAGACTTGTGCTGTTGTTGGACCGTCAAAACTTGTGTCCGTGATGGAATGGGCAATTGGAAACTTTGCCAAATGGATGGTCATCCAGCTGTAGCTTGGTTCAGTCATGCAACCTCCTTTGTCCATTGAAACCTGGTCGGACGCATGTTGCGCAACTTGGACAATGTGACAGCACCAGCTTATGGTGCACGTATTATCACAGCAAGGCGGATGCATATTTCGGGGTGGTACAGTTTTGGTAGCGCATTTGAAAAAATCTACAAAAACGAGCTGAGTTTGCGCCCTGTTAGTTTGACGTGGCGTTCGAGCACTTTGGCCGCATTTTCTATATCGCCATTTTTAAGTGCTTTAATGATCGTGCGGTGATCGTGCTCGATCCGCGTCTCCCATTTCGATTTCCACGTGGCGAACAAAAAGCGGGCGCTGGCCACATGTAAGTCGTCAAGCGTTGCGAGTAGTTTTGGCATTTTACAATCTGCCACAATCGTGCGGTGAAAGCGCTGGTTCGCGTCTTCCCATGTATAAATGTCTTGGGCCTTTTCGCCTTCGCCAATTGCTTGTTGCGCCAGCATAAATGTGTGCGCTGTGAGGTGCGGGAAGGCATGGCGCAGGGCCAACACCTCGAGCACGGAGCGCATTTCCGCAACCTCTTTGGCCTCTGTGACGTCAAAGGTGGACACCCGTACACCCCGGCGTGGAATGCTAACTGCAAGGCCGCGCGCTTCGAGTTGGCGAAATGCTTCGCGCACGGGCACATGGCTTGCACCAAATTCTTCGGCAATATGGTCTTGGCGCAATTTTTCGTCGGGGGCCAATTCACCGCGCACAATGCGATCGGCCAAAGCCGTTGTAATGTCTTCAACGATGGTACGTTTGCGGTGATCCATAAATTATAGATAAATTGATTTTGCCGCTTCTGTCGAGGTCTGATCTTCGTTTGCGTCTTGTTTGCTGTCATATCTTGGCAATTGGGTGCGGGCGTGTGTGGTTTTTTCCCAAGAGAAGGGGGCCACAGCCAGCTGAAAGGCAGCGCGCAAGGTCGCAAAACTGGTGAGCAACCAATAGAAGGGCAAAAAGACTTGCCATCCGAACAGGTGCAATTGTCGCGTGTGCCAAAGCCCCAAAAAAGCGGTGCTGACTGCGCTTAAATAGCCCGTGATCAATATGAGCATATAGATGTTTAGATGAGCGTAATGTGAGAGAATGATGGCCTTTTGCGTACTCAGGTTCAATAGAAATTGGGCGACGAATAAGCCATGCAAGGGCGCTGAAAACACCAAGCCACCGACATATATGTAGAAAATCAAAGCGTTTAGAAGGCCAAGTTGTTTGATCAATGATTTTGGATTTCGACTGTGCACCAATAGGGTCTGCATCCACCCCTTCATCCATCGGGTGCGCTGCTTGATCCACGACCAAATGCCAATCGGGGCCTCCTCGCGCGTATGGCTTGGTAGTACCGCGGATTTTAGTTTTTTACGTGCCAGTCTTATGCCTAAATCGGCATCTTCTGTGACGTTAAAACTGTCCCACGCACCCAGGTTGATCAGGGTTTTGGTGCGGAAATGATTGGAAGTGCCGCCCAAGGGCATGGGCATGTCAAATTGTGCAAGCGTTGGCATGATTAAGCCGAATTGGGCCGCATATTCTGTGGCAAACAAAGCCGTGAGTGGATTTTCGTTCGCGTTATCAATGACAAGCTCTGCTTGCAAACACTCAAGATTTGCATGGCGCGCGAACATGGTTGCTGCGATGCGCAATTGGTTTGGTTCAGGTATATCCTCCGCGTCAAAAATCACCAAATGTTCACCTCGTGCAAATGGCAGGGCAAAGTTGACGGCTTTGGGTTTGGTGCGCGGTTCGCTGTCGGGCACTGGGATCAACTCAAATCGAATGTCGTGCAAAAAGGGTTCGATGGCTTTGATGGTCTTTTTTGACGTTGCCTCAACGACAAATTTCACATCGAGTTTTTCGGCCGGGTAATTTAGCGCGCGCATGGCACGAACCAGTTGCTCCACAAGAACCGCCTCGTCTCGCAAGGGGATGATGATGGTGTAAACTGGCAATTGGTTGTCGCCCAAAAGGTGTTTTTCGGCCATGCGCTTCACAATCCGACCGTTAATAGCGGAGCTGAGGCGAAATGCTGCTGGCAATAGAAACAATATGCCCATCAAAATCGTGGCAATGGGCTGAAACCATCCCAAGGGAAAGAACACACTGAGCGCGATGGCCAAAACCACAGCGAGGAAACCATGGCGCGTGAGTTTTGAAAGGCCCAGGTGTGCGCTTGCAAAAGGCCATTTTTTTGCCAATCGTGTGATGGCACTTTCATAAAGTGCTGTGCTTTGCTGAAAAACAAAAGCGCGGCGCAGTGCTTTGGGCGGGACAACACACAATTGGCTGCGCAATTGGGGTTTTTCGCTAATGCGCTTAGCCAACTCAACATACCGCCAAAAATCGGGTGCGATGAACAACACGTCCCGGTCGAGCATGCGGCCACGCAAACTGGCTACAGATTTCAATTGATCGATATTGTCCGCATGAAGCGCGTTCACCGCGAGAGGAGGGATTTGATCACTAAAGGCCAACTCCAATGCCTTGGCGGCACGGCGATAGATATCTTGTTCGGGTAGGTTAAACTGGCCAGCACAAAATCTAAGGGGATCAACATTCGCAGCCGTTGCTTTGCGCAACGCAAATAGCGCTGTCCAATCGCTTTGAAAATATTCTTTAAATATGCGACGCAAAAGGGCAGCGCCCAAAGGTTCGTTCAAACCATCCACAAACTAAATCACTTAAAAAATTGCATTACAAAAAATATAAAACATAATGTGACCAAGTTTTCGCCACGAGTCAAAGTCCGAATTGAGCATATGTTTCAGCACCTTTTTCATTTTGCCCGTGCCTCCCTTTTTGGGGGCGCAATTTTTGTGCAATTGGTTTCGCTAGGGTTGGCACAAACGCTGCCAAATCACTTTGACCCATCTGCCTATGACGATACGCTCGACATGTCGCTTGTGCCGTCCATTCGGTTTTTAACTTCGCCTGACTTTCCTCCTTTCAACTTCAAAGAGGCCAGTGGCGATGTTGTGGGGTACAATGTTGAACTTGCGCAGGCGCTGTGTGCTGAACTTGAGGTTGATTGCACGTTGCAAAGTTGGCCGTGGGCGCAATTGCCCAAAGCTTTAGAAGAGGGACAAGGCGATGCAATTATCGCCGGTCTGAGCATCGATGCCGAAAATGGGCGCTTGTTTGGTTTTTCACAAAGCTATTTGCAACTGCCAGCCCGTTTTGTTGGACGAAAAGAAAGGGGTGCGTTGGCGGAGTTTAACCCGCACAAGTTATCGGGCGTCGTGGGTGTTCGGCGCAATTCTTCTCACCACGAGTATTTAATACGATATTTTTCTAACGTGGTTGCTTTGCCATTTGATAGCGAATTGGACGTGCTCAAAGGGGTAGACGCAGGCACCATAGATATGGGTTTTGTGGACGGTATGCGCGCCTCATTTTGGCTCAATCAGAATGAATGTTGCGATTTCGCGGGGGCTGCCTATTTCAGCGTTGAGCATTTTGGCGCGGGGCTTGGGATTGCCGTTTCAAAGGACAAGAACGACGCATTGCGCGCCATCAACATAGGGTTGCGTCGATTGGCTGTTTCGGGAAAACTTGATGAGCTTTACCTCAAATGGTTCCCCATTGGGTTTTATTGATTTTCAGTCTCTTGGGTTTCAATTTTTTTTGGTTTCTTGTTCACGAAAGGAAACCAGATTGACCAGACAAAGTTTTGCGGCCCGTCACCTTGATACTCCTTAAGGCCGACAATCATTTTGTCATGCCCTGCTGCGGGTTGATCGATGTAAGTGTTGAAAAGACGATCCCAAATGCTCAATGCAAAACCATAGTTTGAATTTGTTTCACCAACTTCAATCGAGTGGTGGACCCGGTGCATATCCGGTGTGACCAAAACTGGGCGAATGATGCGATCTAGCCAAATGGGTAGCTTGTAATTCGCATGGTTGAACAAGGCGGTACCATTGACCACGCCTTCAAATATTACCACCAAAACAGCGGGCGCGCCCAATATCACCACCGCTGCGGCTTTGACGAAAATTGAGAAGACAATTTCGAGTGGGTGAAATCGAATAGCGCTGGATGCATCAAGGTCGTGATCGGAATGGTGTACGCGATGCAATCGCCATAAAATTGGGATTTTGTGGGTGGCCCAATGTTGGCCCCAGATAACAAAGTCTAGAATTAGAAATGCCATCATCCACTCAAGCCATATGGGCAAATCTAGCCAATTAAACAGGCCAAAGCCCCATTGCTTGGCATAAATTGCGGCCAAGAGGGCGGAAATGGGAACCAACAAATTCGCCAGCACCAGTGTGAGCAGAGAGACCGTTAGATAGCTTGATGCCATGATGCCGATATTTGTGGCCCAGCGGCGCACACGGGAATGGCGCCTTTTGCGCCTTGGCCAAAAGGCTTCCAGAATGACCATCAGTGCGAAGATGGCGACAAAACTGCCAAGGCGCCAAATACCTTCACTAAAACCCAGTTCTTCCACAACAAACTCCTATATATGGATTTTCTTATATATAGGAGGGGTGGGAGAAGCTAGACATACCGCACGCAAAAATTTGTGATGTGCAAAAAAAAGACCGCCACATGGGCGGTCTTAACAGGTGCCGATGTTGCCTTATTTAGACAACGCGGTGTCGGGCTTGGGCCGCAAGTTCAATTGCTGCTGACGTTAGCTTGTTGATTTTTAAGTGGCCGCGCAATAATTCCAAAATGCGCACTTCTTCGGGGCGGATGTCTAAATCGGCAGCTGCAATCTCTACCGCTACCGCATAGGCAGTATCGCGCAATTTGGCTGGAATGCTATCTGCAATTAGGTGCAGCACATTGTTCATGCCGTTGTCGTCGTCCAATGCATCGGCGCATTGGCCACAGACAAAGGTGAGGGCCTCTTGGGAGAAATCGCGGAACACGGGAAGGTTGCGCACGACGGAGCCGATCCGGCCCAGCTCTTCATCGGACATGCGGCGATCTGATGCTGAAACCATCACCATGATGTAGACCATTGCTTCTTGCGGCGAAAGTGACATTTGAGCCCTCACTTATTGTATTGATGTTGGCCCAAAAACTAGGGGCGATTTAGCCCAAATACAAGCCGCAATGCGAACTATTTGGACAGCCAGTGGAATGAGCGCCATTGACGATGTTGCAAAGGTGTGCGAAATCGCGTGAAATGCTGGTTTTTCAAGAAGCTTTAAACAAGCATGATGAACACATCATACAATTGATTTTTCCAACCAAAGGGCAGCCAAATGGCAAATACCCCCACAATCTTTGACGCACAGTTTTTCGCAGCCGCCACCAATGCACGCGCATGGCCTTTTGAGGAAGCGAAGAAGATTGTCAAACGGTTGGAAAAATCGCCCAAGGACGAGGTATTGTTTCAGACTGGTTATGGCCCTTCTGGCTTGCCACACATTGGCACATTTGGTGAAGTGGCGCGCACGTCTATGGTGCGCAATGCCTTCCGTTTGCTGACTGGCGATAAAATCCCATCCAAAATAATCTGTTATTCTGATGATATGGATGGGTTCCGCAAGGTGCCAACCAATGTGCCAAACCAAGAGCGCATGGCCGAATATATTGGCATGCCGTTGACGAAAGTGCCTGATCCATTTTCAGACGAATATCCAAGTTTTGCGCATCATAATAATGCGCGATTGCAGAATTTCTTGGATGACTTTGGATTTGAATATGAGTTTGTCAGCTCCACAGATTATTACACATCTGGTGTGCTGGATAAGGCATTGTTGCGCATGCTCGAAGTCTACGACGATGTGATGAAGGTGATTTTGCCAACACTTGGCGAAGAGCGACAAAAAACCTATTCGCCCTTCCTGCCTCTGTGCCCGCGCACGGGCAAAGTGTTGCAGGTGCCTATGATCGCGCGCGATGTGGCGGCAGGCACTGTGACTTATGTTGATCCTGAAACCAGTGAAGAGGTTACAGTACCGGTTACTGGTGGCGCGGTGAAATGCCAGTGGAAAGCAGATTGGGCTTTGCGTTGGTATGCGCTTGGGATCGACTATGAAATGTCGGGCAAAGATTTGATTGATAGCGTTCGTCTATCTTCTCGCATTGTGCGGGCTTTGGGTGGCACGCCGCCGGAAAGCTTGAGCTATGAATTGTTCTTGGATGAGAACGGTCAAAAAATCTCCAAGTCAAAAGGCAATGGCCTTTCGATGGAAGATTGGCTGACTTACGCCTCGCCTGAAAGCTTGGCGCTGTTTATGTATCAAAAACCAAAAACTGCGAAAAAGCTCTATTTTGATGTGATCCCGAAAGCTGTTGATGAGTTTTATGCTTTTTCAACGGCGGCGGAAAAACAAACGCCAGCTGAGCTGTTGGAGAACCCTGCAACCCATATTCATGGCGAGTTTCCACCAGCGTTTGATTTGCCGATCAGTTTTGCTTTGTTGTTGAATTTGGTGTCTGCGGCCAATGCTGAAGACAGTGCCGTGCTTTGGGGCTTTATTTCGCGTTATGCGCCAGATGCAACACCGCAAAATCAACCCGAACTTGATCGGTTGGTTGGTTATGCCATTCGCTACTTCACAGATTTTGTGAAACCAACGAAGAAATTCCGCGCGCCAAGCGAACAGGAAGCTGCTGCGATGGCAGAATTGGCAACGCGGTTGGATGATGTGGAAGATGCGACGGATGCAGACGCCATTCAAAGCTTGGTGTTTGAAATTGGCAAGAAATATGAATTTGAACCGTTGCGCAATTGGTTCAAAGCTTTGTACCAAGTGTTGTTAGGGCAAGATCAGGGCCCGCGTTTTGGCTCATTCATCGCCCTTTATGGCGTTACCGAAACCAAAGCTTTGATTGAAAAAGCTTTGGCGGGCGAATTGGTTTAGGCCCTTTAAAATTTCACAATGATTAGCCCTGCCAACTGGCGGGGCTTTTTATTGGCTGGCCCAAAGGATGCGCGCAATCCAATCCACATCTGTGGAGGGTAATTCGCGGGGCGGGTGTTCTGGGTTGAGCGAGTGCAGTTCCACCAGATTTGCGGTTTGCCGATGCAAAATTTTGGCCATCACTTCGCCCTCATTCGTGCGCACCACCACGCGGTCGCCACGCCTGATTTGTTCGGCGGGCGAGACAATGATCACATCGCCATCGCGATAAAGGGGCAGCATGCTATCACCGCTCACCTCAAGTGCGTACGTGTTGGAGTTTGGCCCAACAGGGATGTTCACTTCGTCCCAGCCTTGCCCCGCAGGGAAGCCACCGCTGTCGAAAAATCCGCCAGCTCCGGCTTGGGCAAAGCCAAGCAACGGTACTGCGGCTTTGTGAGGGTCAGCTTGTTCGTAAATACCGCCGCCCGATAGGAATTGATCCATACTCTCATCAGCTGATCCCAGCATTTTGGCAATGCTTTCGGTTGATGGCCAGCGCTCTCGACCGTCTTTTGATATCCGCTTTGAGGGATTAAAGGCTGTAGGGTCTAGCCCGGCCATGCGCGCCAGTCCGGACACAGATAGGCCGCGACGCTGAGCCAGCGAGTCAATGGCAGACCATATAGCGCGGTGGGTGATCATTGCTTTTCCATTTGTCGAGCAGGAATAGTTTCAGTATCAAGGATAAAAATCCTATAGATGTGTTAACTTTCATTAATCGAAATGTAAAGTGCGAATGTGAAATTTGGCACATAACCTTGCTTATTTGCGTGATTTTCCATAAATCCGATGAACAGAGTTCAGCGCACAATGGGGCAAAATGAGAATTTTCAAAGTATGTACGGTTGCACATTGGTCAAACGCTAAGGCCAATGGTGTTTTTTCGGGGGTGGCAGTGGATTTGGTTGATGGGTTCATCCACTTTTCAACTGCAGAACAGCTGGCTGAGACCCTGCAAAAGCACTTCACCGGCCAAAGCGATTTGGTGCTTTTAAGTGTTGATCCGGAAAAAATTGGTACGGAATTAAAGTGGGAACCTTCACGCGGCGGTGCTCTTTTCCCCCATTTATATGCGGACCTGCCACTTGTGGCGATTGTGGCTGAACATATGTTGGAAACTGATGCGCAAGGCGTCTTTATTCTTCCCGAAGGGCTATTTCAATGATTTCTCAAATTGCTAAGTTTTTAAGCCAGCCGGCGGTGCAAAACCTAAGCCGTGATGGGTTGCTAAAACTTGACCCTGAAATTGCGCATCAGCTAACAATCAAAGCGATCAAACTTGGGGCTGTTGCGCCACAAGAAAATAAAGACCCTGATTTCTTTAAAACAGAAATTGCAGGACTGTCTTTGAAAAACCCTATCGGCATGGCCGCTGGTCTTGATAAAAACGCCGAAGTGTCAAACCAGTTATCTGACATCGGCTTTGGGTTCGCAGAAGTTGGAACCATCACGCCACGACCTCAGGATGGAAACCCCAAGCCACGTTTGTTTCGTGTGCCGCAAGCCCAGGGGATCATCAACCGCATGGGGTTCAATAATGAGGGGCATCTGGTAGCTTATGAGCGTTTAACAAACAATAAGCAAGCCGGGGTGACGATTGGTGTAAATGTTGGCGCGAACAAAGACAGCGATGACTTTGTGGCCGACTATGTTGAGGGCGTTACTCGTTTTGCGCCGATTGCTGATTATCTTACGGTGAATATTTCTTCCCCCAATACACCGGGGTTGCGTGATTTGCAGTCTGGCGAAGCGCTAAAGCGGTTGTTGGGCGAAGCGTTGAATGCGCGCGCAAAGGATTGTGTGCGGGTGCCGGTTTTCTTAAAGCTCGCACCAGACCTCAATGAGGCGGAGATGGATGAAGTGGTTAGCGTGATCAAGCAAGTGGATTTGGATGGTTTGATTATTTCCAACACCACTTTGTCCCGTGATCAAGTTGCGGGCTTACCCAACGCGGATGAGGCTGGTGGCCTGAGCGGCAAGCCACTCTTTAATTTTTCCACCATGCGCTTGGCGCAAATGCGCATGCGCGTGGGTGGTGATATGCCGATTGTTGGGGTAGGGGGAATCCACTCTGCTCAATCTGCAATTGCTAAACTTGCTGCGGGCGCGAACGCCATTCAGCTATATAGCGCGCTGGTTTTTGGCGGCATGGAGCTGCTGCGCGACATTAAAGATGGCATGGCCGTCAAAGTGCGCAAAGATAAGTTGCAAAGTGTTGGGCAATTAACTTCCACCGATGTGGAGAGCTGGGCCAGCGGTAAGGCTCAATTGTAAGAACATACGATTTGGGTCAAATAAAAGCCGCCGCAACACTAAGTTGCGGCGGCTTTTGAATTTATTGCGCCTAGGTTAGTGGCGAAATCTGAATTTCAACGCGCCGGTTTGCCGCTTTGCCCGCTTCGGTTGAATTTGTGGCGATAGGCTGTGTTTCGCCATAACCGGTCACATAGACACGTCGTGGATCCACACCAACGCCAGACACATAATTGGCAACTGACATGGCTCTTCGGTTCGACAGATCCATATTATATTGGTCAGAGCCTGTAGAATCAGTGTGGCCATAGATATCCACCAGCGTTTTTGGATAGCGCTGTAGTACCGTTGCTACCGCTGTCAAAACTTTGTGGAATTGAGGTTGAACCTGGTCTTGGTTGACCCCAAAGGTGATGTTGGAAGGCATGTTGAGGATGATGTTGTCGCCGTTGCGTTTCACTGTCACGCCAGAATCAGCCAGACCCGCGCGAAGCTCTTCTTCCTGCTTGTCCATATAAATACCAACACCGGTACCTGTGAGCGCACCAAGCCCTGCGCCAATCAGCGCTGCACTACGCACGTCCTTATTTGCAACTGATGCATAAACAAGTCCAGCGAACGCGCCCGCTGCTGCCCCTGCGGCGCCACCCTTCACAGAGTTGCGCAAATCACCTGCGTCGTTATTGAGCCATGTTGGGCTGCACCCACCAAGAGCCAATGCCAAAGCCGATACAACAAAAATGGATTTTTTCATATTCGAGTTCCAATGCCGCCAAAAAATTTGAAGCCATAATACATGACTTTGCGGCCTAAAAAAGATCAACATGACACTCAGATTTCGATAAATTTGCAAAGGATGGGCAAAAGGCGAAAACTCTTTGGCGGTTTTGCTTGACAAGATTTGCCTGCCCGCATTATATCGCGCTCGAGCAAAGTGATTGGTTCGCCAAACACTTGTCTAATTGTTTTGGTTTTCACCAAATCAAATTGTGGCGGGGTAGCTCAGCTGGTTAGAGCAGCGGAATCATAATCCGCGTGTCGGGGGTTCAAGTCCCTCTCCCGCTA
>NZ_CAKZPW010000147.1:0-3612 GCF_937139385.1 uncultured Maritalea sp.
CAACCTGCCCAGTTTGCACCGGGGTAAGCTTTCCATCATGAAAGTCAGCGTAGTTTTGAGGAACCGAAACATTCGCAACATCGGGCACATAATTCGTAACGGTGTCGGTTTGCGGGTCAAATACTCGAATTTTTCCATTCGAGTTGAAGGTTACCCGACCGTCCGCCAATTGGTAGCAACTGCCATTTTGATAGCTATTCAGGCCACTGTCGGAGACGGCCAGAGTGGTACTTCCCCACGCGCCCGCAGTAAACAAATCCGCTTCGTCCAGGGCTTTGATGGCCAGATTATTAGAGTATTTGTAGAAACAGAAATAGCGACCATTGGCATAAAACACGCCATCAATCTGGCTGTCATTGGTATATAGAGAACCCACGTTGAAGTGCCACCCTGCATTTGAGGTGATGTTCTCAGTGTCAACGATAACCGTTTTGCGGTATTGATAGCCGTTTGTGTCGGCAAAAAACATGAAGAACTTGCCGTTTGCGGCAAACACACCCATGCGGCCCTCTGCCCAGTACGTGCCGCTCCCATAGACTTGTCCGGCCCCTTTCGACGTAAATGTCACATTCGTCCACGCGCTGCTTCCCGAAGTGCCTAGTGAATTGGTGAATGAAACATCGTCGTTAGCGCCCCGAAAACCCAACGCAAAGTTTTTCCATCCTGCAACGGTGCGTGCTCCTCCCATTATCGTTCCGCCATCCATATAGCCAAAACTAGCCCCTGGCTCGAAAGGATTATTAACCCCCGCGTAGCGCCGCAAAATATCTCCACCGCTGGTTGCCAGCATTACGAGATCGTCTGCGCCCTGCCAATTGATAACACTATTTGGTGCACCGTTGATGGCCTGCACCACCTGCGGTCCCAATTGATCAGTTAAATCAAAGAGCTTGGGTGTTGCGCCGTCATAAGCCAAATATTTATCGCCCACCTGCGCGATGACATCACCAAGTGCTTTACCAGTTGTGCTCTCCTGCTCCTCTGCATTGGACCACGCAAAGGAAGCAGCAGGCGCAACAATGGAGTTGCCCCGCTTTATTTGAATCGTATGCGCCTCACTAGTAGAATTGTAAGCAGTGATATGTCCTTCAAGCGTTTTGCCTTCCGGCACTGTAAATATTTTTTGCGGTTTACCCGCCTCTGCGATGAAAGCGGATGCTAAACGTCCTGTCATTGCACACTCCGATAAGCCGCATGGGCATAAACTAGATTTGGATCAAGCACTGGCACAGCAGCAATTGCCTCGCCTAATGCCTCAATGGTCTCTGCTTGCGAGGCCAACACAGCTGCCACGTCTGTTTCTGTTTCGCCGCTGGTCACAACAATGTTCTGCGCATTAATGCTGGCGTCGGCATTCAAGTCGGGCGCGGCAAGGCCAACCACCCATTCCGAATAAGTGCCCTCACCGCGTAGTGAGCTGCCATGAAACTTCATCACGCCAGTATCGGCATCCCATTCGGTCATAATGCCTGAGACGCCAGCGTCAGCTATTCCCAGCGGCACAGCTGCAATGAAGGCGGCACTTGGCACTTTTGAACGGTCTGCCTCATTGACAATCAAGGTCACAACACCCTCTTGGATCGAGAATGTTGAAAGCGACTTGACCGATAAGATTGCGCCAAGGTGAGCAAAACTGGCAGACACGTTTGCCGCGTCTGCCATAAGTGCTGTGACCTGATCGATCGCGATTTTGGACAGTCGCGCACTCTCTTCTGCCCAGCTCCCTTTTACTTCTTCGAGCGAGTGCAACCGGTCATCAACCGAACGAAACCGGGAGTTGAAGAACTTGCTATCAATCGTAAGCAGTTCTGCGACCCGATAAATCTTATCAAACAGCCGCATAATCAAATCGTTCCGTAATTGAGAAAGGCTCCGCAACGTTTGACATGCTGGCCACAATTTTGGGTGCAAACTGTTGGTTCGCATCCCCGGCCAAGCTAAATGTCGCTGTTCGATAAATCGAGTTACCGTCAATTGTTGCATCTTCAACCGCAGTTGCGGTTTTCTCAACGCCAGCAACGATCAAAGATACAACGCAGTCATGCTTGGCTTCATCAAACCCGTCCATGCGAACGCGCACCCGCACTTCTGACGCCACAGCACCCGCATCGATCGGCTCTGCGATATGCGTAAGGCTTGTCGCAACACGTCCAACTGTGATCTCAGAATTGGCACCAATACCAATCGAAGGCATACCGTCTTTTGTGCCCACAAAAACCACTCGGAACGGCATCAAATTGGGTTGCAAACTCCAATCAACTTCTGGGATAGACTGCCCCGGCCCACAGCGATACCAAGTGCTGCCCACCATGACTTCAAAGTACACATTGGTGCCCAGCGGGATCACACGTTTGAAGGCAATCTTCAAGCTGTCAATGCCATCCGCAAGCTGCAAAGGCTGAAGTGTCACGGCTACAGTTGTCGCCTCATGCGTTTTGTACCGAAGCTGAAGGAACAAGTCTTTCTCGCCCTCAGTTCCAGGCACTTCAAAACGGTTTGAGCCAACCAAAGCAAAATGCTGTCCGTTGGTCACGGCGCGACCGGTGCTTGTCGTGCCCAAGTTGTACGCCCCAGTGGACAAAAACACAGGCGCATAGCGCGTTCCCGGCGCGATGTAGACCGGCTCAATCGGCACCTGATTGATGCCTTGAACGATATCGCCAGCCGCCAACGAGGTGCGCGCGAGGGCTTTGTTCAAATCGGGCGTGCCCGATCCATCGCACTCGCAAACCAAAACCTCAATGTTGCCTGGCCCGTTACCGGTAACATGGAAACCAATTTGATCAAGCCACCCACCGTTGGCCGCATAAACTGTTTGACCACGACCTTGCGCAGTAATCGTTGTTTCGACCTCTTCCTGCACATAATAGGTGTATTCGCGCTGCGCCTCGACGATGGTGATGTAGGTCAGTTTGAACGTGCCCGAACCAGGCGAAGTCTCGTCATATCGCGCCAAGCTGTATTTGACGCCACCAATCATTTTTTTGCCACTTGGCCGCGCCGATTGCGCGTTCCATGCAACACCAGGCACACCCACAAAGTTTTCGTAATGATAGTTGCCGGGGCCATAGTGAGAGGCGTCAGAATAGCCCGTCATTGCGCGCGATGTGTGCTCAACATTGGTGTAGGACTGGATCTGCACAGCTCCGTTAACTGACCCATTTTCAAGCGTGCGGTTTTTGGAGCTTGAAACAGGCGTCATCATGCCGTTCTGCACAGTGACCTTTGGATCTGCAGGATCTTGCAACTCAATACCGCCAACTGGCGTGCTAGATGCAGAAAGTGGAAACGACAAACCACCGCCGACGCGGGCGGCATAGTCTGCGTGATCCGTGTCCGATTTAGTATCGTTGATGAAGTGCTCTGTATTTGCCAAGAGCAGAACGCTCGACGCGCCAACTTCTTCTTCCAACCGCTTGTGTGCTTCCCAATTGCGCGAAACACCGGCTTCCAACAATAAGGTCCGATCGATCAGATGTTCCACAGCTGAGCTAGAAGCCTTCGTTGCCAGATCTTGCCCCATGTTCGCCAAATCTGAACGCAAGCTGTCAAAAGATGAAGCAACTTGAGCTTGCCAAGCGACCATTGCCTGCAATTGCGCTTGATTGCGCA
>NZ_CAKZPW010000148.1:0-4710 GCF_937139385.1 uncultured Maritalea sp.
TTGCCACCATCAAACCCCCAAATACCGATCAGCAAGCTCAGGCGTCAGTGCATCAGGCGTGCCTGCCCAAGCAGTACGTCCGCGCTCCAAAATCACACAATGATCAGCAATGGGCAGCAGTTCCGCCAATGTTTTATCAACGATCAATATCGACTGGCCCGTTGCCTTAAGCTCGCGCACCGCCCGCCAAATCTCTTCACGGATCACCGGTGCCAGCCCTTCGGTGGCTTCGTCCAACACCAATAGTTTTGGATTGGTCATTAATGCTCGGCCAATGGCCAGCATTTGCTGTTCCCCACCCGAAAGTGTGTTGGCCAACTGGGTTTGGCGTTCTTCCAATCGAGGAAACAATTCATAGACCCGCGCAAGGGTCCACTCGGTTCCACGCGCGGCGGCTAGCAAGTTCTCTTCAACCGTTAAATTGGCAAAACAGCGTCGCCCTTCAGGCACCAAACCAACGCCCAATTGCGCAACCTTATGCGAGGGCAAATTGCCAATGTCTTGGCCCGCGAACTGAATGCGCCCCGCCTTTTGTTTGGACATTCTGCAAAGCGTGCGAATGGTCGTGGTTTTTCCCATGCCGTTGCGCCCCATCAGCGCCACGACTTCGCCCTCACCCATTTTTAAATCAACGCCAAACAGGGCCTGCGAAGGGCCATAGAACACTTCAATGTTTTCGATGGTTAGGAGGTCACTCATGCGGTTTCTCCCAAGTAAGCTTCACGCACTGCCGGGTTGGCGCGAATTTCATCCACGGTGCCGGTGGCCACAACACGGCCATAAACCAAAACGGAAATCCGATCCGCAAGCGAAAACACCGCATCCATATCATGCTCAATGAGCAAGATTGGCGCTTCCTTGCGCAATTCATCCAGGAAGGAAATCAATCGTTTTGATCCTTCCGGTCCCATGCCCGCCATGGGTTCATCAAGCAAAAATGCCTTTGGCTCAAGCGCCAGCGCAAGTGCGATCTCAAGCTGCCGCCGTTCACCGTGTGACAGCTCTGCCGCACTGATCTCAGCGCGCTTCTCAAGGTCCACGCGGCTTAGAATTTCCATTGCACGCGCAACAAGCACTTTGTCATTACGCACGTTCTTGAAAAACCGGAAGCTCGACCCGTTGAACGCTTGAACCGCCAACATCACATTGCGCAGCGCAGAAAACTCCATGATCACCGAAGATATTTGGAACGTTCGCCCCAACCCCAGCTGTGCACGCTCAGCAACATCAAGCCCGGCCAAATCTTTGCCGTTAAAAATCACCGAACCACTGTCTGAGGAAAGCCCACCACAGATTTGTTTGATCAGTGTCGATTTTCCTGCCCCATTGGGGCCAATAAGCGCGTGGATTTCCCCCTCATTCAGGGTGATCGACACATCATCAGTTGCCTTCAGCGCGCCAAAGCTTTTCTTGAGATTTTTGATCTCCAAAATTGGATTAGTCATGGCGAGCCCTCCCGGCGATCAAGCCAATCACGCCACCTCGTGCGAACAGCACCACACCCAGCAACACAAGCCCTAAGAAGAATTGCCAATGCTCGGTCATGCCCCCAAAAATGAATTCAAACAGAATATAGATGATTGCCCCTGCAAGTGGCCCATAAAGCCGACCAACACCGCCCAAAATCACCAAAATCATAATCTCGCCAGACATGTGCCAAGACAACATGGAAGGGGAAACAAACCGGTTAAGATCAGCAAACAATGCCCCAGCAAGACCTGTCATCATCCCCGAAATCACAAATGCGGTAAGTTTGATATTGAACGGTCGCACACCAACCGCGCTTAAGCGTTCCTCATTTTGCCGCGCAGACTGAAGCGCCGCACCAAAACGCGAATTCTTCAGTGTAGCCGACAGGAATATTCCGCCGAACAACAGTCCAAGGCAGATGAAATAGAAGCCCTGCGGCGCAAGCGTATTCACCCCCGGGAAAGAATTGCGCACATAGATCGAGAGCCCATCTTCGCCCCCATAAGCGGGCCAAGAAATCGCAAAATAATAGAGCATTTGCGCAAAGGCCAAAGTGATCATGATGAAATAAACACCAGAAGTACGAAGGCTCAGCAAACCAATCAAATAAGCGACAATGCCCGACGCTATGATTGCGACCAGCCAAATGATCAACATCTGGTTGGTGCCTTCAATCAAGAAAGGGCTTTCCATGATCGGTGTGTAATTGAGCGCATGACTGGCTAAAATGCCCGCGGCATACCCGCCAACGCCAAAAAAGGCAGCATGGCCGAATGACACAAGTCCGCCGGTGCCTAGGGCAAGGTTCAAACCGACCCCAGCAAGGCCAAGAATGGCCACCCGAGTTGCAAGGGTGATGTAAAACGGCTCGTCAATTGCAGTTGCGACAAATGGCAGGGCAACCATAGCAAGGGTCAGGAAAATGTTCAGAATGGATTCACGAGAAAGGCTAGCCATTTTGCGATACCAACCCTTCTGGTTTGAAAATCAACACAACCGCCATCAACACATAAATCAGCATTGATGAGATTGAAGATCCAATTGAACTAGCAGCGCTTGGGTCCATAAACAGCCCAAACATTGAAGGCAATGAAACGCGACCAAGCGTATCAACGACGCCCACCAAAATTGAGGCAATGAGCGCGCCTTTGATGGAGCCAATGCCCCCGATCACAATCACCACAAAGGCAAGGATCAGAACAGGTTCCCCCATGCCAACTTGCACCGATTGCAATGCGCCAACCATAGCGCCAGCAAATCCGGCTAACCCCGCACCAAGTGCAAAAACGATTGTATAAAGTGTGCGAATATCAACCCCAAGCGCCGCAATCATTTCGCGATCCGCTTCACCTGCACGAATGCGTATACCAAGTCGGGTTTTGGCAATCAGCAAATAAAGCCCTAGCGCCACCAATCCGCCAACCACGATGATCGACAAACGATAAATCGGATAGGGCAAACCACCCGGCAAAATCACCGGACCGGCCAAAATCGCAGGCACGTCCAAAAACAATGGGAACGAGCCAAACACAAAGCGGCAGCCTTCAGAGATGATCAGTATAAGCGCAAAAGTCGCCAAAACTTGATCCAAGTGATCCCGATCGTAGAGGCGTCTGATAACGCTCACCTCAATAATCGCGCCAGCAAACGCCGCAGCAACAATAGAGGCAACAAGGCCAAGCCAAAAGGAGCCTGTTGCAGCGGCCACCGCCGCGCACGCAAAAGCGCCAATCATATAGAGCGAGCCATGGGCAAGATTGATCAACCCCATCACGCCGAACACTAGGGTCAACCCGGCCGCCATCAGAAATAGCGTAACGCCAAATTGCATACCGTTCAGCAATTGCTCGAAGAAAAGGGCAGCTGTCATAGAGAAATCGTCCGACTAGAGCCTAAAGGTAAACACGCGGGGCACCTTGCGCCCCGCATGCAAGTTCAAAGTTACATTCCGCACTCTTGTGCGTATGCATCTGTGTGTTGCTCTAGGGCCAAACCAACAATCTTGTTGGTCAACACATCACCGTCTTTCACCACTTCACGCACATAAATGTTTTGGATCGGGTGGTTGTTGTTGCCGAAGCGGAAATCGCCACGTACTGAATCAAACTCAGCGACTTTCAGCGCAGCTCGGAAGGCGTCTGCATCCTTCACATCAGCACCATCAAGAGCTGAAAGGATCAAGTTCGCCGTGTCATAACCTTGGCTAGCATACAATGATGGCAAGCGGCCATATGCTTCTTGGAAGCTTGCAACAAATGCTTTGTTGGCATCATTGTCGAGGTCGTTTGACCATTGTGAAGAGTTTTTCACGCCAAGTGCCGCATCACCAACAGCACCCAAAATGCCTTGATCAAACGAGAACGCAGGGCCAAGCACCGGAATATCAACACCAGAAGCTGCATATTGCTTCATGAACGCAATGCCCATGCCACCTGGTAAGAAGAAGAACACGCTGTCCGCACCAGACGCACGAATTTGTGCGATTTCTGCCGCATAGTCGGTGGCGCCAAGTTTGGTGTAGACCTCTCCTGCCAAATCGCCTTCATAGAAGCGTTTATAGCCAGTCAAAGCGTCTTTACCCGCTGGATAGTTTGGCGCAAGGATATAGCTGTTTTTATAGCCAACCGCATTTGCGTATGCGCCCATGGCTTCGTGCAAATTATCATTCTGCCAAGCCACGTTAAAATAGTTTGGATTGCACCCTTTGCCAGCCAATTGAGAAGGACCCGCGTTTGGCGACAAGTAGAACTTACCTTGTGCAACAACAGACGGAACAACCGCCATCGCCAAGTTTGACCAAATTATGCCGGTCAGAATATCGACCTTTTCACTTTGGATCATTTTATCGGCGATTTGCACGGCCAACTCAGGCTTACGCGCGTCATCTTCAATCACAACTTCAACGTCTTTATTGTCGGACTGATTGATTGCCAGCATAAAGCCATCGCGCACATCAATGCCCAAACCGGCACCGCCGCCGGACAGCGTGGTAATCATCCCCACCTTAACCCCGTTGCCATCCGCCATTGCAGTGCTGGTCAGGCCAGCAAAGGAAAGCGACGCCATACAGGTCGCCATTGCCAATGTCTTTAATTTCATTTGTCTTCCTCCGTGTTGGTTCACATGTGCGCGCCTCTTGCGGGTGCTTGCATGTAAAAGTCATCAGGCGTTGTCACATCAAAAGATGTCTGCCAAGTGTGCATTCATCTATGCACGCAGCGCAGCGTCAACTAAAATATC
>NZ_CAKZPW010000149.1:0-9350 GCF_937139385.1 uncultured Maritalea sp.
CGATCCCTGAAGGACTCGAACCCTCAACCTGCTGATTAGAAGTCAGCTGCTCTATCCAGTTGAGCTAAGGGACCGCTTGCGGGGGTTTTCCATGATAAGGGCAGCCTTGGCAAGGCTGAACCACCCCGCGAAATCAAAGGGTGCGCGTCATGAACACGCTGAGCGGATCAAGGGTGTAGCTGCCAAAGGGCGGGCAGACGGCAAAGCCTTCGGACAGGTAGAGGTTGCGCGCCGCGAGAAAGCTGGCGTCGCTGCCGGTTTCAAGGCTGACTTTGCGCATCAACTCGCCAAAGCCCAATAGCTCTTTTTCCATTACCAAAGCCATAGCTTCAGGTGTTAGGTCGCGCGGTGAAGGCCCTGTGCCGCCAGTGGTTAGAATAAGATCAACTTGGACATTGTCACAAAGGTCTTTCAAGCAAGCTTCAACCGAAGCAATACCATCTTCGATGACCCGTTTTTCAGGAAGCCATTCAGACGAAATGACCTCGTTCAACCACGCTTCAAGCGCTGGGCCACTTTTGTCCTCATATTCGCCCCGACTTGCGCGGTCCGAAATGGTCACAATCCCAATTTTAACGGTCATAAAGCTATCCACCCAAAAACGACATATGCCGCTTGATACCAGATGTACCGTTCTCATCAATGGAGAAATTGTGGCATTCTGGTTTTGCAAACACCGTTTCGCGAATAAGCCCTTCAACCGGCGCATTGCTTTCCGATGCGCGCAATGCATCGCGCAGATCAACGGAACCTTCAGCCCCCATGCAGGTGTAAAGCGTGCCTGTGCAGGAAACGCGCAAGCGATTGCAGGTGGAACAGAAATTGTGCGACATCGGGGTTATAAAACCTAAACGCCCGCCCGTTTCACCCACTCGCACATAGCGCGAGGGACCACCCGTTGTGTCGTTTATGTCGGCCATGGTCCAACGTTGTGCCAAATCCTGACGGAAGTCAGAAAGGGAAACATATTGATCATTTCGGTCAATACCCACGTCACCAAGTGGCATGGTTTCAATTAGTGTCAAATCCATCCCACGGCCATGCGTGAAATTAATCAGATCGTCGATCTCTTCTTCGATCTTGCCTTTAACCGCCACCGTGTTGATCTTGATGTGCAACCCAGCATCTTGCGCTTTTTCAATGCTATCGAGCACACGTTCCAACCGGCCCCAGCGGGTAATCTCCGCATATTTTTGAGGGCACAGCGTATCAAGTGAAACGTTGGCGCGTTTTACGCCACAATCGACCAGCTGTTTGGCATACTTGCCCAACAGAGTGCCGTTGGTGGTCAGCGTTAGCTCATCCAACGCACCGCTTGCAAGGTGTCGAGACAAGCCTTCAAACAAGCTCATCACATTGCGTCGCACCAATGGTTCCCCGCCGGTAAGCCGCACTTTGCGCACCCCATTGTCAACAAAGGCCGTGACCAACCGCTCCAGTTCCTCCAAAGAAAGCACTTCTTTGCGCGGCAAAAACGTCATGTGTTCGGACATGCAATAGGTGCAGCGCAAATCACATCGATCTGTGATCGACAATCGCAGGTAGCTCGCCTGCCGACCAAACTGATCTACCAATTGAGAACTGGGTTGATCTTGCATAGGTCTATTGCACCAACGGGCTGTCGGCACCGTCGATTTGAATGCCCTTGATCTCAGCTTCGCCAGCCAAAATACCGATATATTGGGCAACCGCACGGCTCCAGCTCGATGCCTCAAGGAAGGCCGCTATTTTGGACTTCACGTGATCAAATGGCAATTGACGCCCTTCAATAATCCGGTCCAGCTGAATGATGTGATAGCCAAAGGGTGTTGGTACCGGCGTTGGGCTCATTTGCCCTTCCTCAAGTTCAAACAAAACAGTTTCAAACTCTGGCACAGTCTGGCCTTTAGTCAATTGACCCAAGTTGCCGCCTTCTTTGGCTGAAGGGCACTGGGAAAACTCGCGTGCAAACTCACCAAAGCGATCTGGTGCTTTGTTTAGCGATTCAATGATTTGCGCAGCTTTGACCATGCCTTTGCGGCGCGCAACAGGATCTTCCAATGCGCCAGCCAAAAGAATGTGTCGGGCTTCATAAATCGTGTCGGAAGAGAATTTGTCTTGATGCTGGTCAAAATAGCGCTGACATTCTTCTTCGCCAGCGCGCGGTACATCCACTTCTTGCTCGAGCAGTTGACGCACTTTGGCATCTTCGTCTGTTTCGCGACGACCTTGTGCATCTTCCATCGGTTCGGCGCTTAAGCCCAAGGCGTCTGCTTTTTGCAAAAGCAATTCGCGAATAACCAATGCTCGCGCCGCGTTGAGGACAGCATCTTTTGGTGTTTCAGCTTCGTGGTTTTGCACTTCTTGCTGAATGGCTTCCAGCGTAATTTCAACACCGTTTACAAAAATCTCTGGTGACTTTGGTTTTGGATCAACTTTAACAGCGTCGCCATTTGCCATTTTTGGCATGGAATTGTCGATGAGTGTAGCCATTATACTTCCCTATCAAAATCTTGTGGTCGGTGGGGCGCAAACGCCCCACCATTTTCGCAAACTAAGTGCGTTTCTTTTTGCTTCGCACAACCTGATATCCGGGACGCCACATATAGCGAACTGGAACAGAAAGCATGTGCACAAGGCGGGTGAACGGGAACAACAATAGAATTGTTAGACCCAAGAACATATGTGCCTTAAAGATCGGGCTAGCATCAATGATGTAGCTCGATGCTTGGAAGTTGAAGGTGAAGATACCCTGACAGTAATTCATGAAATTCACCATTTCATGCCCATCAAGGTGCTTCAGCGACACTGGAATAGTCGCCAGACCAAGCGCCAACTGAACCCACAAGATCAGGATTGTAAGGTTATCAGAGAAGCTTGATGACGCCCGCACCCGCGCATCGAAGAAGCGACGGTGAATGAGCAATGTCGCCCCGATAATGCCAGCAACACCAGCAATACCACCTGCCACAATCGCCAGCATTTGCTTGGCGGAGTGGCTGATACCCAAGGCATCAAAAATCCAAATCGGTGTCAACAAACCAACCAAATGGCCTACAAAAATCACCAATACACCGACGTGGAACAAAACAGAACCAAGCACCAATTGTTTGCGGCGCAGTAATTGGCTCGAGCCTGCCTTCCAAGTATATGGGTCCTTGTCGTACCGCAGCACAGAGCCCAACACCAGGGTCGCCAATGCGATATAGGGGTAAACCCCAAACACTGCAAAATTGAGAAATTCCTTCATCTCTCTTCTCCCTACTGTACCGTTGGTTGCGGTGCTGGACGCTTCGCAGCGCGCATCTGACGGCTCAACCGATCAGGACCACAATCTTCTTCACCTTGGCCGCCACCAAAGGTGATAGCCTCTTCTTCCCAAACAGCATCAAGCGCTTCAAGATCGTTCGGATCATCATCCGGCACGCTCAATATCTCGGCAACAACCGCAGGGTCAGCTTGGGTTGAAATGATTGCCTCAAGTGCCTGAAAAGCATTTGCATAAATGCTCTTTTTCTTTTCCAAACGCTGGCGCAAAGCAGACAAAATATGAACGGTTTGCCCAAGCAATTCCTCACGCTCATTCTCAATTTGAATAGACGCAAACTCAAGGAACATGGGCAGATAATCAGGCAAATCACTGACTGAAAGCTCAAACCCTTGCGCTTCATACATTTGCTTGAGGTCTACCATTGCTTGCCCACGGTCACGACTTTCCCCGTGCACATGTTCAAACAGGTGCAAAGACAACGTGCGTGTGCGGTCAAACATTTCCACATAACGCTCTTGCGCTTCGTAAACATCAAGCGAGGCAATATCGTCGATCAGCTGGTTGAGGAGAGCCTTTTCAGGCTCCCCTGTCAGACCGTCGTCTAAAACGGCGGCCTTTAGTTCTATCGCTGCATCTTTTAAATCCTTTGAGGGATAAGAAAGCAGCGTTGATATGATTTTCAATGCATTAGCCATTTTCATTCTCCGATCAAAAGACGTCAGTTGGTGTTGTCACTGTTTTGGTCTTTTTCGCCCCAAACAGATCAACTTCTGAATTACCGCCAGAGCAGCCATTGCCAAAGCTAAAGCCACATGATCCACGAAGGTCGTAAGCATCTTCAGCTTCTTCACGGTGTGACGTTGGAATAACAAACCGATCTTCATAGTTTGCGATCGCCATGATCTTGTACATGTCCTCGATCAATTCAGGGGTTAGCCCCACATCAGTCGCAAACTTGTCATCAATCACACCGTCAATGGTTTTGGTGCGCATATAGCCACGCATCGCCAGCATCCGTTTTAGGGCAAGCGCGATTGGCTCATCCTTACCGCCTGTTAACAAGTTGGCGAGATAGCGAACCGGAATACGCATGCTATCAACATCTGGCATGTTGTTTTTATCAACGCCAATTTTGCCAACTGCCGCTGCATTTTGCAGTGGAGATAGTGGTGGAATATACCAAACCATTGGAAGGGTCCGATATTCTGGGTGAAGTGGGAACGCCACTTTCCAGTCCATCGCCATTTTGTAAACCGGAGACTTTTGAGCGCTGATCAGCCAGTCCTCAGGGATGCCTTGCTTACGTGCTTCAGCAATGACCTCAGGATCATTTGGATCAAGAAACACTTTGAGTTGTTTCTCGTACAAATCCTTGGTGTCTGGTGTCGATGCGATCTCTTCAATTTTGTCCGCATCATAAAGCATTACGCCCAAATAACGGATTCGACCAACGCAAGTTTCAGAACAAACTGTTGGCAGACCAGCTTCAATCCGTGGGTAACAGAATGTGCATTTTTCTGATTTGCCTGAAGACCAATTGTAATAGATCTTTTTGTAAGGACAACCAGACACGCACATGCGCCAACCACGACATTTTTCTTGGTCGATCAACACAATGCCATCGTCTTCACGTTTATAGATTGCACCAGATGGGCAAGCCGCTACACACGTTGGGTTCAAGCAGTGCTCACACAACCGTGGCAGATACATCATGAAGGTGTTTTCAAACTCACCGTAAATTTCTTTTTCGATGCCTTCAAAGTTGTAGTCTTTACCCCGCTTGGAGAATTCACCACCAAGAATTTCTTCCCAGTTTGGACCCCAATTGATCTTTTCCATCCGCTCGCCAGAAATCAAAGAGCGCGGACGTGCTGTTGGGAACGCCTCACTTTCTTTGGCGGTTTGCAAATGGCCATAATCAAAATCGAACGGCTCATAATAGTCGTCAATTTCCGGTAGATCGGGGTTGGCGAAAATCTTCGCCAATACCCGCCACTTTGCACCCATTTTGGGGGTGATTTTGCCGTTTGAATTACGGGTCCAACCACCATTCCATTTCTTTTGGTTTTCCCAGTCTTTTGGGTAACCAATACCTGGTTTGGTTTCTACGTTGTTGAACCAAGCGTATTCAACGCCCTCACGGTTCGTCCAAACGTTCTTACAGGTGACAGAACATGTGTGACACCCGATACATTTGTCCAGGTTCAGCACCATGCCGACTTGTGCACGAATCCGCATTATTTCGCCTCCTGCTTGCCTTTGTATGGCCCTTCGAGCCATTCGACCTTGTCCATCTTGCGCACAACCACAAATTCATCGCGGTTCGCACCAACAGTGCCGTAATAGTTGAAACCATAAGATTGCTGCACATAGCCGCCAATCATGTGGGTTGGTTTGGTGATTGCACGGGTAACCGAGTTATGGATACCGCCACGAAGGCCAGTAGTCTCAGCGCCCGGTGTGTTCACAATTTTCTCTTGTGCGTGATACATGAAGACTGTGCCTTCTTTCATCCGCTGAGAAACCACCACGCGGGCAGTAAGTGCCCCGTTGGAGTTGTAAACTTCGACCCAATCATTGTCTTCAAGGTCCGCTTTCAAAGCGTCTGTTTCAGACAACCAAACAACTGGTCCACCACGGTTCAACGTTAGCATCATCAAGTTGTCAGAATAGGTCGAGTGAATCCCCCACTTCTGGTGCGGTGTGATGAAATTCAACACCACTTGTTTGTTGCCGTTTGAACGTGCGTCCAATTCCGGTGTGATTGTTTTTGTGTCAATTGGAGGGCGGTAGAGACAGAAGCCTTCACCAAACGCCCGCATCCACAGGTGATCTTGATATAGCTGCTGACGACCAGTCAATGTCCGCCAAGGGATAAGCTCATGCACGTTGGTGTAACCAGCGTTGTAGCAAACCTTTTCGCTTTCAATACCTGACCATGTCGGAGAAGATATGATCTTTCTTGGTTGCGCGACCACGTCACGGAACCGGATCTTCTCGTCTTCTTTTGGTAGTGCGAGATGTTGATGCTCGCGACCTGTGATCTGCTCTAACGCGGCCCAAGCTTTCACAGCAACTTCGCCGTTTGTTTCAGGAGCTAGGCTCAAGATCACTTCACAGGCATCAATGGCGCTGTCAATTTTCGCAAGGCCTTTTGAAATGCCCTCTTCCAACACGACGCCGTTTAGCTCTTGCAGCAAATGCACTTCGTGCTTGGTGTCCCAAGCAATGCCTTTGCCACCGTTGCCAATTTTGTCCATCAATGGGCCAAGCGAAGAGAACTTTTTGTACAAGTTCGGATAGTCACGCTCGACCACAAGAATGTTTGGCATAGTCTTGTTTGGAATGGCGTCAATTTCGCCTTTCTTCCAATCTTGAACATCCATCGCCTGCCCCATTTCGGCAGGTGTGTCGTGTAGAATGGGAAGAGTAACGATATCTGTTTCCACACCCAAAACTTCTGGTGCAATTTCAGAGAACTTCTTGGCCAATCCTTTAAAGATTGCCCAGTCAGAACGCGCTTCCCAAGCAGGATCTGCCGCTGTTGAAAGCGGGTGGATGAAGGGGTGCATATCTGAGGTGTTCAGATCGTCCTTTTCATACCAAGTCGCTGTTGGCAAAACGATGTCTGAATAAACACAAGTTGTGCTCATCCGGAAATCAAGCGTAACCAACAGATCAAGCTTACCTTCAGGCGCTTTGTCATGCCACTTGGCTTCCGTTGACCGCGCACGGCCTTCTTCGCCCAAATCTTTGCCCATCACACCATGTGAGGTGCCAAGCAAATGTTTGAGGAAGTATTCGTGGCCTTTACCAGACGACCCGAGCAAGTTTGAGCGCCACACGAATAGGTTGCGTGGCCAGTTTGCTGGATCATCAGGATCCTCACAAGACATTTCCAGATCGCCAGACTTCAGTTGCTGAACAACATAGTCCTTAGGGTCCATGCCAGCTTCTTTTGCTTCAGCCGCAATGGTCAATGGGTTTGTCTTTAGTTGAGGCGCTGATGGCAACCACCCCATCCGCTCTGCGCGAATGTTATAGTCGATCATAGTGCCATCCCAAGGGCCATCAGGGGCCGTTGGTGACAAGATCTCATCAACAGTCACAGTTTCATAACGCCACTGATCCGTATGCGCGTACCAAGCACTGGTTGAGTTCATGTGACGTGGTGGACGGCTCCAATCCAAGCCAAAGGCCAAGGGCTGCCAACCGGTTTGTGGACGCAGTTTTTCTTGACCCACATAGTGGCTCCAGCCACCGCCAGATTGCCCAATACAACCGCACATCACCAACATGTTGATGATGCCACGGTAGTTCATGTCCATATGGTACCAGTGGTTCAAACCAGCGCCAAGAATGACCATTGAACGGCCATTTGTTTTCTCAGCATTGTCAGCGAACTCACGGGCTGTTGTGATGATGTGTTCGCGGGGCACACCAGTGATCTTTTCAGCCCAAGCCGGTGTATATGGCGTTGCATCGTCATAGCTGGTCGCAACATTTTCACCGCCAAGACCACGGTCAAGGCCGTAGTTGGCAACGAACAAATCAAACACAGTTGCAACAAGCGCTTCGCCGTCTGTTAGCTTTACCTTTTTGGCAGGAACAGAACGCACCAAAACGCTAGCGTGGTCTGTGCCTTGGAAGTGATCGTGCTCACGGTTGCCAAAATATGGGAACGCCACATCAGCAACTTGATCATGCTCACCATCCAGCACAAAGCTCATATCTAGCTCGGTGTCATTGCCCTTACTGTCTTTTGCTTCAAGGTTCCACTGTTTGCTGTCATCCCAACGGAAACCGGCTGAACCCTGTGGCACAACGATTTTTTTGGTTTTGCCGTCAACAGCTACTGTTTTCCATTCAGTATTTTCTTTTTCGCCAAGATTGTCGGCAAAATCAGAAGAACGGAGCAAACGCTCAGGGATCAGATTGCCATCTTTTTCGACCAAGCGAACAAGGTTCGGCATATCTGTGTAGCGACGGCAATAATCTTCAAAATACTCCGCTTGGCGATCCAGGTGGAATTCACGAAGAATAACGTGACCCATTGCCATCGCAAGCGCCGCGTCGGTGCCCTGTTTTGGGTGCAACCACAAATCAGCAAACTTTGAAGCCTCTGAGTAGTCGGGGGAGACCACAACAGACTTCGTGCCTTTATAGCGTGCTTCTGTATAAAAGTGAGCATCTGGCGTACGGGTTTGAGGAACGTTTGAACCCCAAAGCATCAAGAACCCAGCATTGTACCAGTCAGCACTTTCCGGCACGTCGGTTTGCTCGCCCCAAGTCATTGGCGACGCTGGTGGCAAATCGCAATACCAATCATAGAACGACATACATGTGCCGCCCATCAAGGAAAGATAGCGAGAACCAGCAGCGTAAGAAACCATGGACATGGCCGGGATCGGAGAGAATCCGAAAATACGGTCCGGGCCCCATTTTTTGATTGTATGGGCATTGGCCGCTGTGATTATTTCATTGACCTCGTCCCATGCCGCGCGGACAAAACCACCCTTGCCTCGGTAAGCCGTATAATTATCCCGCTTGGATTTATCGTCCTGGATAGACCGCCATGCCGCCACAGGTTCCATGGTTTTACGCGCTGCGCGCCACAGTTTTAAAAGTCGCGCTCTTACGAGCGGATATTTCACCCGGTTTGCAGAATATAGATACCAGCTATAGCTAGCACCGCGCGCACAACCGCGCGGTTCATGGTTTGGCAAATCATCACGGGTACGGGGGTAATCGGTCTGCTGGGTTTCCCAAGTGACGATGCCGCCTTTGACGTAGATTTTCCACGAACATGACCCGGTACAATTCACACCATGTGTCGAGCGCACGATTTTATCGTGCCGCCAACGGTTCCGGTATGCTTCTTCCCAGGACCGGTCTTCTTCCGTCAGCACACCGTGTTTATTGGAAAAGGTTTCGGTGTTGCGCCGGAAGAAGCTCAATCTGTCGAGTGTGTGGCTCATGTGAATAATCCTTTAAGCGTTCAAGAACCGATCTGGCCAAAATAGGCGCTATGATAAGTTCATCCTGGGTTTCCCTGTCTGCCTTGCAGTTTACAGACGAGAGCGAAAATCCAATTGATAAA
>NZ_CAKZPW010000150.1:0-16746 GCF_937139385.1 uncultured Maritalea sp.
GATCGGCAATGCTTCAACACCATAAGCGCGCTGCACAATTGGAATGCCGAGCAATACTGTATTGGTGAACCAGCCAGAAAATCCAACAGACACCGCCTCACCGGGACGATAGGCAAAGGTTTTGCGCGCCAGCACAATGCCCAACACGAAGCCCGCCAAACCCGCAACATAGAATGGCGCAATGATTTTTGGGTCTAGCGCTGTCGCAAAATCGAGCGTCAGCATGGCGCGGAACAACAGCATTGGCGCTGCAAAATTATTCGTGAATGCAATCAGCGCGCTGATGCCACTGCCGGGGAAGATCTTGAGCTTTACCGCTACATAGCCGATCAGAACGATCACAAAAACGGGGGCGATAACATCTATGACGAAATACATAAAGCTGGCAGGCTTTCTGGCAGAGTGTCCAATTGGACCAACCCAACCAAATGGGGAAAGAAGCCAGCAAAGCTTAATCGGGCAATTTCAGATCGTCAATTGGTCAAACCTATTTTGATGTCACACGCGCGGAAGTTTTGCACTTTGGTCTAAACGCAAAGTCACTCTCAAACGGATAGGTTGGTTTTGGCCGATGCAAGTTTTGCAGCGAGGCTATATCTTGGTTCACCGCTCCATCGGTTAGCGCCATGAGGTTGGGATTGGCGATTTGAGCCATGGCGGGGGAAATATAGCCACACTTGATAACGACGATCCGCTCTTTGGTGAGATCAAGGCCAAGCGGTTCGACATTTTCAGGTTCGTGAAATGTGTACCGCCTGTCTGAGATGACAATCCTGATGCCGTTACAGTTGAGCAATGCAATCCTGTTGCCGCGCTTATTGTCTTTGGCAATTTTCTCAATGCGCACATGACCTTGCCATGGCGTTGAACGGGCTGGGTCCAGTGTGGCACCCAGCCAGATATCGGTGAACACCCCTTCCCCCAATTTGAAGCATTGTTGCACCGCCGGTGCGTCAGCAATGCCGATGATGAGCGCTCCACGAACATTGTTTTGCACGCAATATCGCAACACGCACACGCGATCACCCACGCCACCACCGCCCGGATTGTCACCCGAATCTGTTAGCACCACTGGGTGCGTTGGGCTTTTGATTGCTTTGGCCAGCATATCGGACAATGAACCCGTGACGGGCCCAAACTTAAACTCAGCTCGCACGTCGAAATAGCTTTGTGCCAATTGCTCGGCGGATTGCCTGACAGTAACTTCGTTCGTGCCTGTAATTACCGCTGCGGCGTTTGCGCGTTCCACATCTGCCCACACGTAGCCCACCATCAAAGATGCATCGGTGATACCATCGATCTTGTCGAAACCGGGGAGTTGTGCATATAGCGATTTTGCAGGTTCATCTACAGTGCTGGTGCGTTCGCCAGGCAATAGCACCGGAATGGGTACCCACCCAACAAATGGTCGTTCGCCAGTTTCAACAACATTAATCAGATTGTTGAGCGCCCGCTCCATTGTTTCAAGCGTATCAATATGCGGGGCGTGCCGGAAGGCTGTAAACAGATCGATTTGGTCGATGATCTTTTGCGACAAGTTGCCATGCAAATCGAATGAAACGGAAATTGGACAACTTGGCCCCACACGTTTTCTGGCGGCTTCTATCCAATCGCCTTCCGCATCCTCCAAACCATCAACATGCACTGCGCCGTGCATGGCCAAATAGAGGCCATCGATAGGCGCATCGGTTAAGGCGAGTTCGAGCCTTGATAGGAACTCTTGTTTGAACAGATCGTAGGTGGAGCGGCTGACCGCACCACCCGGGGTTGATCGCGCATGCATAAGCGGCACAATTTCTGCCTTTGATCGGGGCAAAAAGCTGAAAAAATCAGAGATCATCAAATCGTCGCCACGCAACACTTTGAAGTCCACTGTTTTTTGCAGCACATCTGTGTATGTGCTGCATTCTGTGTGCAAACCGCCTACGGCAATGCGCATAAACTTGGCTCCCCTAAAGGCGCGGCAAGTAACGCGATTGCGCCGCAAAACGCAGCCAGTTTTTATTCTCCGGTTGCGTCCAGCCCGCTTCCGCAATGGCACTGAGACGTGGGAAAACCATGTGGTTGAACAGCTCGCGTGTGATCAAATGTTCAGACCAAATGCACGCTTGCACGCCTTTAAGGCGCTCAAGATGCTCGTCAGGGAAATCTCCTGCGGCTTCATACTCATATGTGGTTTGCGGTGAAGCGGTGCCGGCCCAGCTTGCGCCGGGTTCCTGCCATTCTTCGGACTGTGCCATATCAAGGTAATAGGCTTGGCCCGGTGTCATCACCACATCATAACCTTCCTCGGCCAAGGCAATGCCAATTTCAGGCTTTTGCCAAGCGAACATGAGCGTACCGCCTTCTTTGTCGATGCCGCCGCCGTGTGAGACTTCGTCCCAACCGGCAACGATTTTGCCCTTCTTCTTGATCATCTTTTGCACTTTGCCCAAGAAGTGAGCTTGCACCTGCATCGTACCGTTCAAACGTTCTTCGTTCATCAAGGCTTCAACCGCTGGAGATTCCATCCAAGAGTTTTCGTCCACTTCATCGCCACCCACATGGATGAATTTAGAAGGAAAGAGTTCTGAGATCTCTTCAACTACCGTTTCAATGAATTTATATGTCTGCGGTAGACCGGGGTTGATAGCGTTGTTTGGATAACCTTGGATAGAGCGATAGCTTTCTTGTGGCTCATCTGGGTCGCGAAGTTCGGGATAGGCCGCCAAAACAGCCGTACAGTGTCCCGGAATATCCAGCTCGGGCACAATCTCAACATTCAAGCTCTGGCCGTGGGCGATCAACTGTTTGATCTGCTCTTGCGTATAAAACCCACCATAGGTTTCAAAACCCGACCCCAATTGGGCGGGCATGGCTTCGTTTGCGCCGCGCTTTGCGCCAGCGTTAGTGAGTTCAGGATAACCCTTAATCTCCACGCGCCAACCTTCGTCGTCGCTCAGGTGCCAATGCAGCACATTCATTTTGTTCCACGCCAAAATATCGACAAAGCGTTTTACACTTTCAAAGGGGTAGAATTGGCGAGAAACATCTAAGTGAGAACCGCGCCACGAAAAGCGGGGCGCATCTTCAATGGAGCCAGCGGATGGGAATTGGAATTTGCTCGGGTCTTCTTTTGGACCATTGATGATCTGTGCAAGGGAAATCAAGCCATTGATCAGCGCTTTGGCTGAACCATACTGCATTAAAACAGCATCTGAAGCGAATTTGATTGCATAGGCTTCTTCAGCAAGTTTTTCATTTTGTTCAAGGTTAAGCGGCAGACCTGCCGGTACGTCAATCAATGAGAACGGGTTTGGAATGTCCGTGAACAAACGATCGCTCAGGCCATTCACATCTGCGGCGGCGGCTTTTTCTGCTCTTGTGGCGCGCGCTACGGTCAGTGCAACAGGTGCGTCGGCGAACTGTGAAACAGAGATTTTGTTTGGCCAAGGCGACAGCGAAATCGGCAACTCCAATTTACCTTCTGGCACCAAAACACCCGCTGTTTTGCTTGGTCGCCCTTCAAGCGCCATGTCGCCCGTGGCAACAGTGACGTGCGTTCCGTCAGCAAGTGTTAGATAGGCGGATTTTGGCCCGTCGTTGCGGTGCTTTGGAATATGGGTGAGTTTTTCAAGTTCAAATGTCCAGCTTTCGCCCGGCGCAAGCACCAAACCATCGATGGGGTCGAATTCGTGGAAGTTGGCAAACCGACGGATGAATGTGGCGTTGTGAGTGATCACGTCCTTGGACACGCGCAACAGCGAGGTGTAAGCCAATCGAAAACCACTTACGGGCTTCTCTGACAGATTGGTCAGGGTAAGGATCATCGACCCGTTCTTTGGATCTGTTTCTCGCCAAATGGCGTTAAGACGGAACTGTGATGTCATGATATAAACTCCTCTTACGGGCGTTTTATGGTTGTGAACGTTTGTTTATCTCTGATCTTAGAAGTCAGATGATTGTGAAAATGTGCCTGCCAATTCAGCTTGACCTGCCGTCAAACCGCAATCAACGGGCAGACAAATCCCGGTAATTGCATTTGCTTTATTGCTGGTGAGAAAACTCACTGCATCAGCGATGTCTTGTGGGTCCGCGACGCGCTGCAAGGGATACCAACGCTTTGCTTCTTCAAAGACTTGCGGGTTTTGTTTAGCCCGGTCGTTCCATGCTTGGGTGCGCACCGTGCCCGGAGCAACTGCATTAATGCGCATGCCGAACTTGCCGTATTCAACCGATGCGAACCGGGTGAAGTGCACCAGTGCCGCCTTCATGGCGCTATAGCCGGGGTGCCCGTAAACACCGAAGCCATTGACCGAAGCAATGTTGGTAACAATGCCTTGGTTTGCTTTGAATGCACTCTCCAGTGTTTTAAAGCAGGCAACCGCGCCTTTTAGATTGATGTCAAAATCACGCTGCCAATTGTCAATTGTGCTTTCTTGAATGGAAGCGCCTGTAATTGCACCGACATTATTGACCAACGCTTTTGGCGTACCCAGTTCTTGTGCCACAGCCAACATGGATTGCTGATCTTGCTCGTTCAGAATATCGCATGTAAGTGCACGGGCCGTACCGCCATTTTTGGTAATAAGATCGATAGTTTCTTTGTTGAGATCCTCAAGAATATCCAAGCACAGAACGGCAAACCCATCATTTGCAAGCTGAATAGCAATTGCTCGGCCAATATCGCCGCCAGCCCCTGTGATAATTGCAACTTGTTTGCTCACAAATCGTATCCCTATTTAGTCATGGCGCTAGTCGCCCAAAGGTTGAGAATCATCACCATCGCGATGAGTGACCAGTTGGCTCTTGATCCGCCGCAGTGGCTCGATCGCCAAGTCTTTGCGCTTGATCGCAACCAAATGGGCAACAATGTCGATGGCAGCCAAAAAGGCGAAACGTGCAGAAGAAGGTCGCAATACGTCGACGCCCTCAGCCAAATCGATGCCGATATTTGTTGCTGCGGTCTCCGCCACCAAACTATTTGGTTTGCTGATCGTGATCACCTTCGCACCATAGCCAGATGCAACGTCCAATGCCCGCACCAATTCTCGATTGCGTCCAGAAATGGATAGACCAATGACCACGTCATTTGCGGACACGGTCGATGCGGTCATCAGTTGCATCGAGTGGTCATTTGAAGAGGATGTGCGCAAACCCAATCGAAATAAGCGGTTTTGCAACTCACCAGCGAACAAAGACGAGTTACCGCCTGAACCAAAAGCATAGACCATATCAGCCTTGGCAATAGCTGTCGCAGCTGCGTCTATCGCGTCCATATCTAGATGATCGTGCAAAGAGTGTAGCACCGACTGGGCGCGGGTTAAGATGGTTTCGACAACTTCTTGCACGTTGGTGGCGTTAGATTGGGGTTCTTCATATCGCTGACCGATAAAGGCGCTCTGCGCCAAACGGACCTTGAACTCAGAAAAACTCTGACACCCAAGCCGGCGACAAAAACGTGTAACCGTTGGTGGCGATACTTCAGCACGAGCTGCCAACTCAATAATGGACGCGTTCACCGCGAAGGGGCGATCATCAAATATGATGCCCGCTATGCGCTGTTCTGAGCGTGATAGCCCATCCATTTCTTGGCTTAATGTACCTAGAATATCGACCATATTGCTATTTAGCCTCGTGACTTTCGATTGGGATCGAAAGCAACACAATCCACTTCTACCTTGCAGTCAACCATTAGCGCGGATTGCACACAGGCGCGCGCGGGCGGATGTTCGCCAAAATAGCTCTTATATACGCCATTGAACGACCAGAAATCACGCGGATCATCAAGCCAAACGCCGATGCGCACGATATGTTCTGTGCCGTAGCCAGCCTCATCCAATATTGCCAACAAGTTTTTGATTGCTACATGTGTCTGCTCAACAATATTGCCACCAACGACTTCACCGTCTACCATGGCAACCTGACCAGAAACGTGCAGCCAACCATCGGCTTCCACAGCCCGCGCAAAGGGGAGATTTTGGCCACCTGCGCCGCTTTTTTCGGCACCATAACGGATGATTGACATTTCAGTTCTCCAACGAATTTATGTAAATTATTTTCTTGTTGATTGACATATCAACAGAATTAGGCGAGTTTTTCCATAGAAAAAACACAAAAAATGAAAATAATTTGTCATGCCATCACAATTTACAAATCCGTTTCCAAATTCCGATCCAGATCGTTCTGCGATTTGGGAGATGCTTGTTGAGCGCGATATCACTGCCTTTTTGGCGGCAGATTGGTCAATGGTCGAAAATGACTTCGCGCCAGATCGGTTCATGGGCGTACATGGTCATAATAATGCCAACCCAGACCACTGGCGTTTGGCATTCCCTTCCCTTGACGAATATCGTGACGAGTGGCTGCGTCAAGCGCAGGAGTTTCAGAAGGAAAGCTACCAAGACGACCCACGGACAGCGATTTTTTCTGCCACTGTTTTGCGCGACATTGAAATCAATGGCGACCGCGCGATTGTGCACAAGAAGTTTGGCGGCCACATCACCAAAACTGATGGCAGCAAAGACATTTTGAACTGGCAAACGGTCTATTATTGTCACCGAATTGGCGGCACTTGGAAGATTGCTGGCTTTAATGGCTATTTGCCAAACCCAATGGGTTAGGCCCACCTATTATGACCAAACGCTTTTTTACCGCTGTTCTTGCCACCGAATCCAATACGTTTTCGCCTATCGCCATTGATCGGCGTGGGTTTGAAGCATCGCTTTATGCCCGCCCTGGCGAGCACCCAGAAACACCAACGCTTTGTTCTGCACCTTTGACCGAAGGGCGAAAATGGGCAGCCGAACGCGGTTATGAGTGGATCGAAGGCACGGCCGCATGGGCAGATCCAGCTGGATTGATCAATCGACAGGCCTATGAAGGGCTGCGAGATGAGATATTAGAGCAACTTCAAAAAGCCATGCCGGTGGACGGGGTTGTGCTGGGTTTACACGGCGCGATGGTGGCGAACGGGTATGACGATCCAGAAGGTGATTTGTTGTCGCGCATTCGTGGGATTGTTGGACCAAATGTCATTGTGTGTGCCACGTTTGATCCACACAGCCAACTGACAAAGCAGCGCGTGGATGCACTTGATTTCTTCCTCGCGTTCAAAGAATTCCCGCATATTGATTTTGTCGAACGGGCGCAAGATTTGCTGCGCATACTTGATGAGACTCTTGCGGGCAACGTTACGCCTTCAGTGTCGGTATTTGACTGCAAAATGATAGATGTATTCCCGACATCATTTGAGCCAATGCGTTCATTTGTTGATGACATCATCAAGCTAGAAGATGCCGACACTGAAGTGCTGTCTGTTTCCATCATCCACGGCTTCATGGCGTCCGATGTGCCGGAAATGGGCAGCAAGTTGGTTGTGGTGACCAACAACAATAAAGCAAAAGGCGACAAGTTGGCCCACGATTTGGGCATGCGTTTATTTGACATGCGCGGCAAAGTTATGCCCGAGCAGATGGATGAAGTGCAGGCCGTTAAGGAGGCCATGCAAACCGCCAGCGATAAGCCAGTTGTGATCACCGATGTGTGGGACAATCCGGGTGGCGGCACGGCGGGCGACGCCACCGTACTACTTGCAGAACTCATCACGAAGGGGGCCAAAAATGTCGCTGTTGGCACCATTTGGGACCCGATTGCGGTGCAGATTTGTTTCGCTGCTGGCGAAGGCGCAACCGTTCCCTTGCGGTTTGGCGCCAAATCAGCCCCGCATACCGGTTCGCCAATCGATAAGAGTGTAACGATTAAGAAACTGGTCGCCGGTGCCGAGCAAAGATTCGGTGATAGTTTTGTGCCCATGGGCGATATCGCCACCATCGAGTTTGATGGCATTCAAGTGGTGCTGAATTCCACGCGGGCGCAGAGTTTTGATAAGAGCCTTTTCACTGTTGCGGGCATTGATTATGCGGCAAAAGACATTTTGTTGATAAAATCAACCAATCATTTCTATGATTCATTTGCACCAATCGCTGCAAAGATATTATATTGCTCCGCAGGACGACCCTATCCAAACAACCCAGCGACCAACGCGTACATTAAAGCGCCAAAAGACATTTGGCCTATGATTGAAGATCCACATGGACTTTCAAGCGCGGTTTAATTTGTTTGACAGTAGGTCACTGATATTTGCAAGAAGCGGTATGCACCAATGGCACAACAAGGTTCAATTTATTCCCTCTCCACACCAGCTGTTTTGATCGACGAAACCATTGTCGATAAGAACATTATGCGGGTGCAAAACTACATGGACCAAGCAGGCTTGAAGGCGCGGCCGCACATCAAAACCCACAAAATTCCTGAGTTCGCAAAAAAACAATTGGCCGCGGGCGCTATTGGCATTACGTGCCAAAAGATCTCTGAGGCGCAGATTTTTGCAGATGCTGGGATCACTGACATTTTGTTGACGTTCAACATTATGGGAGCTGAAAAGCTTGATTCCCTCAAAGCTTTGCATGAACAAATCACGCTATCGGTTGTCGCCGATAGCCGTGAAACTGTTGATGGCTTAGCCGCCACGATGGACGAAAAACACCCCTTGCGGGTGATGGTGGAATGCGACACGGGCGGCCAACGTTGTGGTGTGCAAACCCCGCGCGAAGCACGTGATCTCGCGCAATATATAGCCGACAAACCAAGCCTTACATTCATCGGGTTGATGACATACCCAATGCCAAACGCTGAAGACGATGTAGAAGCGTTTTTCGAACAGACTGCCGGCCTGTTAAAAGAAGCAGGGCTTGAGTGCGAGGTTTTCTCAACTGGGGGATCGCCAAGCCTGTTTAGTGCTGAGCGCGCAACCATTGCTAATGAATATCGCGCAGGCACCTATATCTACAACGATCGATCACTCGTGCGTGCTGGCCATTGCGGTTTTGATGATTGCGCCATGCATATCCTGACCACCGTTGTGTCGCGGCCAACGCAGGACCGCGCTGTTTTGGATGCTGGCTCTAAGGCCCTTACCTCAGACCTGTTGGGCTTCGCCGATTTTGGTTATGTGGTTGATTATCCCGAAGCCGTGATTACCGGCCTGTCAGAGGAACATGCGGTTGTTGATCTTTCAGCTTGTTCGAAAAAACCCAAAATTGGCGAGAAGATTCGCATCATTCCAAACCATACATGTGTGGTTTCAAGCTTGATGAGCCACATATATGTGCACAAGAGTGGTGTATTTGATCGCAAATTGGACGTGGCTGCGCGCGGCAAAGTTTGGTGAGCACTAGTCACGAATAGTTGGATTAAAGACCGCCATCATTGTGGCGGTCATAGTGGCGACTGTTTTTGACTTTGTGTCGCGGTCAAACGCGATTACTTCTGCTTCACAAAAGCTAATGTTTTTGCCCGGTTTGATGACCCGGCCAACAATCGTAAATGTTTCGCCACTCGCTGGCCGCAAAAGGCTTGTCTTGAATTCAACACTCAAGACAGCCGCATCCTCTGGCATCAGCGAAAAAGCCGCATATCCACACGCGGTATCTAGGGCAGTGGTGATTATGCCCGCATGCATAAACCCATGTTGCTGCGTGAATTTGGAATTGAAGGGCAGATCCAGAACAACTTTGCCCGGCTCAACACTTCGCATCGTCAATCCAACCGACTTGCAGGCCGCTTGCAGCGCAAAACTCTTGCGAACACGTTCTTCAAATTTCTCAACCGCGGGTATCATTTGCCACCTTTTATGAACGATTGTTCAATTACATCGAGTTTAGAACAACTATGCTGGCGGTGTAAACTCCGTCCGTTTTGGCGTAATATTGACGATCATTGTCATTTAAGCCACTAGCGACATCGATCATTTTAGCAGAAATTGGCTCCAACAAAGGAGCTGACTTATGAACCAACACCAAGACCTTTTGGACGCTGTGTCTATCTATCTCGATGCTATTTATTACTGCGACGTGGAGAAACTGGACAAGGTGTTCCACCCCGCCTCTAGCCTTTTTGATGCTGACGAGGGCAAAATATTTGTAGACCCGATTGCAAGCTTTCGTGTGGATGTCGCGTCCCGGCCCTCACCTGCCAGCATCAACCAAAAACGCAAAGATGAAATCATCACCATTGATTGGTTGTCGCCAATAAGCGCAACGGTGAAGTTACGGCTGCACGCACATGACAATGTTTTTGCTGACCATCTGGCTTTGGTCTTGGGTGAAAACGGATGGCAGATCGTTTCCAAAGTTTGGCGTTTGGAAGGGAAAACAGAAATAGAGTACAACGAATAGTCAAAAGAAAAGCCCCGTCAAAAACGGGGCTTTTTAGGGTCGTGGGGAGGAACGTTAGGGGGTTGTCCGAACCGCCCTTAGGCGATTTCGGGAACACCCAAAGTCGATAGATCAACGTTGCGCTCAAAAGCACTGCCATCTTCATCAAACAAGTGACAATCTGCTGCGTTAACGCCGATGGTGAAATCCGCATTGGCTCTGATGGGGGCTGTACCTTCTTGAACAGTACAGAACACTTCCTCATCACCTGGCAAGTTGGCATAGGTCACCGTGTGAATACCAAGGCGTTCAACTACATTCGCGTGCAGGCTCAACGTTAGGTCTGATTTTTCCAAACGCGTGTGCTCTGGACGAATGCCAAGGGTGAGTGTTTTGCCTTCAAGGCCGTCACGTGGGGCGACGGGAATGGTTACTTCACCCGCACCGGCAACTTTGACTTTTACACCGGTTTTGGTGGCGCCGGTACATTCAACCTGAATGAAATTCATCTTTGGGTTGCCGATAAACCCGGCCACGAAAAGATTGTCAGGCTTGTGATACAACTCAAGCGGCGTACCAACTTGTGCGATCATGCCGCCATCCAAAACCACAATGCGGTCGGCCATGGTCATGGCTTCCACTTGATCGTGGGTCACATAGATCATGGTGGCATCTAGGTCGTGGTGCAGTTTTGTCAATTCTACGCGCATGGTCGCCCGCAGCGCCGCATCCAGATTTGACAAAGGCTCGTCGAACAAGAACACGCTTGGTTCGCGCACAATGGCTCGACCAATGGCCACACGCTGGCGCTGACCGCCGGACAATTCGCCTGGCTTGTGCTGCAAACGATCATCAAGCTTTAGAATGCCTGAAGCAATCATCACTTTCTTTTCGACTTCTTCGTTCGATAGTTTGTCGACGCGAAGCGGGAACGCAATGTTCTCATAAACTGTCATGTGCGGGTAAAGCGCATAGGATTGAAACACCATGGCAATTCCGCGTTTTGCTGGCGCCAGTGCATTTACGATCCGGTCGTCAATATGCACGTCGCCTTCGGAGATTTCTTCAAGCCCGGCGATCATGCGCAACAAGGTTGATTTGCCGCAGCCAGATGGCCCAACGAATACGATGAATTCACCGTGCTTCACGTCTAGTGAAACACCCTTGATGACTTCAGCTGTACCGAACCGCTTTTTTACATTATCGAGCTTGAGTTGACCCACGGCCATTCTCCCAATTACTAGAATTCTTGAAGGGTGAGACCCGGCCAATTTCGCCGGATCTCACTATTTGCTTATTTGTATTCTTCGAGTTCTTCTGCAGCGTTTGCAACAGCATCCGCAGCAGTAGCTTCACCCAAAATAACAGACTGAATTGCTTCGTTGATTACGTCTTGAAGACCAACATAATCAGTTACGAAAGGCTCAGGACCACCTGTTGGGATTGTGTCAAGGAACGCAGACCAAGTTGGATCTTCTGCAACCAAGTCAGCAACACCGGCAACGTTACGAAGTGGTGTAAGGCCAGCGGCTTTTTCGAAGGCAAACTGGTTTTCTGGGTTGGTTAGGAATTTAGCCAAATCAACAGCTTGTTCTTCAACGCCTGAATTTGCAAACACTGCCAATGAGTCAGTGATCAACAGTGTACCAGGACCACCTTGTGGACCAGCTGGAACGCCAGTAACACCGAAGTTGATGTCAGCAAGACGAGCACGTGCCCAAGGACCATCGATATACATACCGATACGGCCTTCAACCATCAATGGTGTCAGTTTTGCGCGGTCATAAGCAATAGGGCCAGGCTGAGCAACTGAAGCCATTTTTACGCCATAGAATTCTAGCGCTTCAACGTTATTTGGTGAGTTGAATACGATATCACCGTCTGCGTTGATCACTTCACCACCGTTTGTGTAAACGTAGTTCATGAACTGGTGCATAGTGTTATCGAAAGAAGCAGCAGCCAAACCAAAGCCATCGGCGTCAGTTTTTTCTTTAATGGCAGCCGCTGCGTTATACATTTCGTCCCAAGTCTTTGGACCAGCTTCTGGATCTAGGCCAGCTGCTGCGAACAAATCTTTGTTCCAGTAGAGCGCTTTGGTTGAGAACGCACGTGGTGCACCCCAAATCTGACCATTTGCTGTGACAGTTCCAAGAACTGGTGCAGCATAGGTTGCTTTTTCTTCGTCAGTGTACTCAAGCGGAACGATCAACCCATTGGCTGAAAGTTGCTTCAGTGTGCGTGACCCCATGTATGCAAGCGCAGGTGGGTTGCCGGCTGCAGCCAAGGTTGTGGCTTTATCCTGACACTGGCCCCAAGCTACATACTCAAGGTTGATTTTGTAACCTGGGTTAGCAGCTTCCCACTCAGCCATGTGAGCTTCAGCGAAATCTCCACCCCAAGTATTGTCGCCACACTGGATCATGTGCAGGACTTTGTCTTCAGCGACTGATGCTCCAGTGGCTGCGCCCATGACGAGCGCGGTGCCGAGCAAAATTTTTGCTAGTTTCATTTGTGAACTCCCTTTTTGTTGCCAAGATTGTAACATCGGTCCTTACTCTTTCACCGCACCAGCGGTTAAGCCTGCGATGATGTATCGCTGAAGGAAGATGTAGATGATTAGCACTGGCAAGATGCCAACCAAACTCGCAGCCATCAATTCGTTCCAAAGAACGGTCTGACGACCAAAGAACTGGTAGATCCCTACGGGTAGTGGGTGTAGGTCTGTTGACGAGTTGAACGTCAATGCGAACAAGAACTGTTGTGCGTACGCCCCAATGAAAGTGGCGATAGCCACCACCACGATGCCGGGCATCGCAATTGGAATGATGACGCGACGCAAAATGTATAGTCGTGATGCGCCATCAACCCATGCGGCTTCTTCAAGCTCACGTGGTATCTTCATCAAGTATGAGCGCAACAGCCAAATGCCTGTTGGGATCAAGAATGCTGCCCCTGGGACAATCATGGCCCAATAGGTGTTCAACCAACCAAAAGCGCTCATCAGCTTAAACAATGGAATAATCAGCACAGCACCGCCAACCATGTTGATGGCAAGGAATGTGCCAAGCAATGCATCGCGACCTCTAAACTGGAAGCGGGCAAACGCCCAGGCCGCCGGAATAACTGCAATCAATGCAATCACAGTAACCGCTGTGGCAATGAAGAAGCTGTTGAGAATGTAGACGTGCAGTTTGGGCACGCTTTTCCACATTGTGAAATAGGCATCAAAGCTCATATTTTCGGTGATGATTTTGTACGGCACTGAATTGATTTTGTTCAGTGGACGCAGCGACACCAAAAATGCTTCAAAGAACGGCGCTAGCGTAAAGCTTAGAAAGACCGCAATGCCTGCGTAAATGCCTACTTTTTCCCACCATTTGTACTTGTTGATCATTTGCCCAAGCTCCGTTTTGCAAAGCGCGAAATCATGTAGAAGTAGAATCCGGCAAATGAGGATAAGAAGATCACGATCATCACCGCTCGGGCTGAGCCCTCACCATATTTGAAGCGCGAAATCGCGGTTTTATAGGTATCAATTATCATCGTTGTTGTGGCGTCGCGTGGACCGCCTTCAGTCAAAATCCAGATGATGTCAAAAGAGTTGAAGGTCCAGATCGCTGACAGCAAGCCCATTGTGGCAACCGCTGGCATGATCAGTGGCAAAGTAATGCGACGGAAACGATACCATCGGCTTGCACCATCAACCCAAGCAGCTTCGTGCAGGTCGGTCGAAATCGACTGCATTGCAGCGAGAAGGTAAATCGTGACCATCGGCGTTCCAACCCAAACGTCGGTAACGATTGTCGAATAGAAAGCTGAATCTCTTGTTGCAAGGAATTCAAATGGACCTGAAAGGATGCCCAAATTCTGCGCCACGCCTGAAATCATGCCAAACTGGCCGTTGTACATCCAGCGCCACATAAATACGCCAATCGCAATTGGCACAATCCATGGCGGCATCACCAACAAACGGAAGAAGCCACGGCCCGCGACGGCTGAGTTTAACAACATCGCACCGGCAATACCCACAACCATTTTAAAGACCACAGACAGCGTCATCCAATAGAATGTTCTGGCTACAACCTCTGGAAATTTCTTCGCAAAGATTTTCTCGTAGTTATCAAGCCCGACAAAATTGGTGACCGGCTTCAGTGAGGAATCGGTAAAGGACAGCCAGAACGTTTGAGTAAGTGGCCATGCAACGATGAGCAGCGTGATAAGCAGCGCTGGCACCAGAAGCAGATATGGAAAAATGTTTGGGCGTCCCCCAAGTGATTGCATTTATGCAACCTCCCCATTACGCAGGTTAAAATTGTCGAACCGCGCCCACATTGCTGTGAGGTCCACGACCTGGCGCGATTGACGGGCTTCGTCTAATTTGATTGCAGTTAAACCCGCTGCCAGCCCATCCAAGATGGAAACTGGAAGGGGCGTGCCTTCGCGCATATGCGCAAAGATGTCTGCAATCATTTGTTCATCAGCTCCATAATGAACGGATAGCTCCGAACTTTGATAGCTTTTGTCTTCTAGTGTTTCGCAAGACTTGGCATCGGTGAGCTTGAAGTAGTTGCGAATGAAATCGCCTTCCGCCATGCCCTTTGAACCAATTACGGCAAAGCGGCGAAACTCGTCGGGCACATTCATATTGGTGTGGAAGCACAGATTGGCACCACCCTCATATTCAATGATTGCGGTTTGATAATCGATGATGTCGCCGTCGCCACCAAAGACTTTATCTGACCCCATCCAACCAGAAGGTTTAGACTGGTAAACTTCAATGTCGTTTTCAGTTTCACGCGCAGGCACAAAACTTTTGCGGCCACCAAAGCTGGCTACACGCATGGGACGTGTGCCCACAAGACCGTTGTACAGATCGATGTCGTGGCAGCACTTTTCAAGCATGAAACCACCCGAAAATTTCGAGTAGCGGCGCCAGTCACGCATGAAGAATCCACCGTGATAGGGTGCAATATGCTCAGAGGCTTCAATTGAAGCGATATCGCCCAACACGCCCTGGTCGCGCGCCTTGATGAGGTCGCGATAGAGCGGCGCATAACGCAACACCAAGCCGATCATCAATTGATCGGTGTTCCCGCCATTTTTGGCCAACAAATCAAGCAATTCAAACGTTTGCTCTTCGGTGGTTACCACCGGCTTTTCGGTAAAGGTTTTCACACCCGCTTCAAGCGCTGTGCGAATGTGATCAAGGTGCATGTGGTTGGGGGAACCGATCATCAATAGATCAAGGTCGCCCTCTTCTATCATCTGCTCTAGGCTGTCAAATTGACGACCTGGATTGAACACGCGCAGGGTAGAAGGATCAATGTTCAATCCCTCAACACCTTCACCTTTTACAAGTGGCAAACCAGCAGGCGACGGATCGACATAGCCGACAAATTCTACGTCTGTTTGCGTTTGACCGATTACTTGCGCCAGATAGCCCAATCGATAACCAAGACCAACTATTCCAATCTTTGTCACAGCGTCGACCTCCCATCGCACCCTATGTAATTTATTTTCTCATATTGGGTGAATATTTTCACTAGGTCAACGAAAATGGCACGTACATTGGGTGTATTGTGAAATTTATTTACATTTCCATCTATTGAATATGACGGATATCCAAAAATCCGTTCGGATTTTGACATGGCGACGCTAAACATTGGCCACCTCCAAACGCACAGAATCGATGAGCTGACGCAGGTTGCTAACGTTTTTCGTTATCGTTTGACGCACGCCTTGAGCGGGAGTGAAAGACATGGCCTCCACTTTGCCTGATGATGACTTTTGCCACGCCGAGCATGATGCGTGGATGTTGTTGATGCCAGCAATACCTAAAAGCGTTTCAACGTTGGAAAGATCAACGCCCGAACCGGGCATAATTTCAAGTTGCTCTTTTGCAGCTTCAACCATTTGAGCAATTGTGTCTTTGCCTTCAATGGCAGTTTTTGCGCCACCTGATGTCAGAATGCGATCAATGCCGACGCTTCGTGCTTGTTGAACGGCTGCAACGGGGTCCGGCGTTAGATCAATTACACGATGCAAGGTACATTCCATGCCGCTTGCTGCGCTTCGCAATTTTGCCAATGCATCTAGATCAAGCCTATTGTCTGCCCTAGCAACACCCAACACAACACCGGCAAGACCCAAGCTTTTCGCCTGCACGATATCGGCACACATAATGTCGATTTCGGCCGTCGAATAGCAGAAGTCTCCGCCGCGCAGTCGGATCATCGCATGAACGCAAACATCAAAACGCTGTGCAGCGCGCATGAAGCCATAACTTGGGGTTAATCCCCCCTCGCTAAGAGCAGCACAAAGTTCAATTCGATTTGCGCCACCTGCAACGGCTGCTTCCAGAGAAGCTAAGCTATCCACACAGATTTCAAGAATGACACCAGCCATTATGCAACCCCTTTGAATGAAGCAACATCAAGTTGGGCCGCGCCAACAAGGCCCGCATTCTTTGCAAATGTAGCGGGCACAACAAGCGCTTGGTCAGTTGGGAAAAGCGTACGCTCACGCACTTTGGTATCGAGTAGAGAGATCA
>NZ_CAKZPW010000151.1:0-6871 GCF_937139385.1 uncultured Maritalea sp.
AGCTGGCAAGTGGTTTCATTTAATGTTCCGTTGGCATACTCAACCGGATACGTGCGCCCGGTTTGTTATCAAGAATCTCAATAGTACCTTTATGCAACCGCGCGACAGCGGCGACAAGGCTAAGACCGAGCCCAGAGCCCGGTTCAGAACGACTTTTTTCCAACCGCACAAACCGCTCAAGCACCCGCTGGCGATCTTCGACCGGAATACCAGCCCCATTATCAGCCACTTCGATGATCATATTTTTACCCGCCACATGCAACGATATCGTTATGGCAGGATTTTCTTTAGCGTCTTTGGCATATTTGATGGCGTTCTCTACCAAGTTGACGAGCGCTTGCCCAATCAGCTCTCTGTTGCATGAAAAGCGTGGCAAAGCTGCGAGTTCGGTTGAAATGGTGATTCCAGAATCCTCTGCAACAGGTTCATAGAGCTCAGCAATATCTGTTATGACATCAGCGAGATCTACAGGACTGAACGCGCCCGAAGGTGACCCCGCCTCCACGCGGGCAATCATCAGCAGCGCGTTGAACGTGCGGATGAGTTGGTCGCATTCTTCAATTGTCGTCTCTAGCGCTTCACGTTGTTGATCGGGTGTGGTGCCGTCTTTTAGCGCACCTTCGACTTTGTTGCGCAAACGCGTAAGCGGTGTCTTAAGATCATGTGCCACGTTGTCAGTGACTTCCTTGAGCCCCTGCATCAATTGCTCGATACGCTCAAGCATGGCATTTAGATTGGTGGCCAACCCGTCAAATTCGTCATTGCGCTTGGTGACCGGAATGCGCTCTGACATAGAGCCTGACATGATTTTGCGGGCGGTATCGGAGACCGTATCGACCCGCTTAAGGACTGAGCGTGCGGTCAAAACGCCAACAATCACTGAAAGGGCAATAATCCACAAAACACCCCAGCCAAAAGCTTGAAAAATGGCCGCGCTGTAACCGCGCCGTTCAACGATGTCTCGCCCAACAACCAAGCGAAACCCACTCGGCAGCTGAAAGCTTTTAACCAAGGCCACTCCTTGTGCCCGCGGGTCATCAGCGTGCAAATCCTCCCCGCGATCATATTTGAAGGTGTGGGTTCCTGGATTTTCAAGCACATCAATTGGAACAGCAAGCACATTGCCAGCAATCGCTTGGCCAGTGGGGTCGGCAACGTAGTAGATGCCAGGGCCCGGCCTGTTGGCATTGCGCTGTAAAGCAACAACCAACCCCCTTGTGCCAAGGCGTTGGTATTGTTTGTTGAGTTGATCGATTTCACTATCAATCGCGCGCAATTGCTGCGTTTGAATCATAATCGATGTCTGGTAGGCGAGATATCCCAAAATGCCGATGGCAAAAACCACAAAGACAGCAATTAGCATTGCAGTAAGGCGAAAAGTTGTGGTGCGCCAAAGCTGCCAAAAGCTATGCACGGATCATGTACCCTGCGCCACGAATTGTGTGCAAGAGCACACTTGGACGACCCTTGTCGATCTTTGTACGTAACCTCGACATGTGCACGTCGATTACGTTGGTTTGGGGATCAAAGTGATAGTCCCACACGTTTTCGAGCAACATCGTGCGTGTCACCACTTGCCCGGAATGTTTCATGAGATATTCGAGAAGGCGAAACTCTCGGGGCTGGAGAGTGATTTTTTCGCCATCGCGCTCAACGTTGCGCGACAGTCGATCAAGGGTCAGGCCGCCTACTTGGTAAGCTGTTGATGCCTCTGCAGGTGCGGAACGTCGTGCGAGCACTTCAATACGGGCAAGCAACTCAGAAAAAGCATAGGGCTTTGTCAAATAGTCGTCGCCCCCTGCCCGCAGACCAGTCACGCGATCATCAACTTCTCCAAGTGCTGACAGGATTAGTGCCGGGGTCTCATCGTTTTCGGCCCGAAGGGATTCAATGATGGAAAGACCATCGCGACGAGGCAACATGCGATCTACGATCAAGATATCATAGTCCATCGAGCTGGCCATCGCATATCCTGTTTCACCATCCGCAGCGTGATGAGTGACGTGCCCGGCTTCATCGAGCGCCTGAATAAGATAATTGGCCGCTTCGCGATCATCTTCAATCAAAAGAATCTTCATACCGACCAAACTACCTTTTACGCTGGGGAAGAACAATTGCTGGCCGCCAATTTCAGGCGACCAGCCAGAGTGGATTACTCGATGGGTAAACCTACATAACGCGAATTGCCGTCTCTTGAGGCTTTCACAAGCATGGTACTACGCCCCGCCGCTTTGACTTCATCAATGGCTTTTTCAAAGTCTGCGATTGTGTTCACCGGCTTTGAGTTGGCCAACAGAATTACGTCACCTGGCACAAAGCCCTTTTCCATCGCAATGCTCTCTTGCAAGATGTCGGTCACCACTAAGCCGTCACCTTCTTCGTTCGGCATCAAAACAAGACCGGTTGATGATTCATGTGGTGCGGTTGGATCAATCGGATCGACTTCTGGCGCGGCTTCAACTAGCGCCTGCTCGTCCGTTAGGGTCGCAAGTTTCACGCTGACTTTTTCTCTTGCGCCATCACGCCACAAGACCAGTTCTACTTCGCTTTCTGGGCTATATTGGCCAATAATGCGGGCCAAATCACGCGCGCCTTCAATTTTCTCACCGTTGACGCGTAAAATGATATCGCCCGATTGGATTCCTGCTTTTTGTGCTGGCGAATCTGGGCGTGGCTCGGTGACCAATGCACCAGTAGTTTTGTCTAAGCCAACGCTTTCAGCAATATCATCGCTTACATCTTGGATCGACACACCCAAATAACCGCGCGTGACGTTGCCGTCGTCCATCAGATCAAAAACAACTTGTTTAACGACTGACGCAGGGATCGCGAATGCGATGCCAACATTGCCACCACTTGGTGAGAAAATGGCCGTGTTTACGCCGACAACTTTGCCAGTTGTGTCAAATGCTGGGCCACCGGAGTTGCCACGGTTTACCGCCGCATCGATTTGGATGAAATCATCATAGGCGTTTGCGTTAATGTCGCGTCCACGTGCCGAAACGATACCTGCGGTAACAGTGCCTCCCAACCCAAATGGGTTGCCAATGGCAACGACCCAATCACCTACACGGGCTTCAGCATCTGAGAATTCAACATATTCGAGTTCATTTGCTGCTTCGATTTTTAGCAATGCCAAATCTGTTCTAGGATCAGTGCCAATAATTTTGGCATTCATTTCCGCGCCATCGTCCATAACCACAACAACTTCAGCGGCATCTTCAACCACGTGATTGTTGGTGACGACAAATCCATCAGCAGAGATGATGAAACCAGAACCCATAGATTGACCAAAACGTGGTCGTTGTTTTCGATTATTCTGATCGCCACGCAACCCGAATTGGTCTTCAAATTGCTTGAAGAAATCGTTGAATGGGTGACCTTCCGGTAGATCCGGCATGGTAAAATTGTCGTTGAAGCGCGGTCCGCGGGTTTCAACAATCTTGGTTTTTACTCTTATTGAGACCACTGCAGGACGAACAGCTTCCACCAAATCGGCAAAGCTGAACGGAGCCGCGTTTTGCACTGCAATCTGAGCAGTTGCCGGCATCGTTGTGGTCGCCACGCTGACAAGCGCCGTGGTTGATATCAACGCAGCTGCTGTGATGGCAGCAAGGCGTTTGGATTTTGTCAGGTTCAAGAATTTCATGAAGGTGTTCTCCGTTAAAAACGACATCCCAATCGAATTGGCATATATTTGGAACATGTCCCCTTTCCGCACCATGAAAGGAAGATTAAAGTTTTGTAATGTTGACGGCAAAACTGTGGCAGTTTTGGGGTTTTTAGAAGGATCGATAGATCAGAATAAGCGCGATGGCTGTCATGGCGATTTTGAACGCCTGGCGGAACAGTTTCTCTGGCAATCTATCGAGCATTTTTCCCCCAACCCACGTACCAGCGAAACCAGCACCAACCATTGCGATCAACAATGCCGCATAGTCATAAAAAGAGAACCCAAGGAACACGAAAACGGCGATTTTCGCGATGTTTTGAAAAGTCATCAGCACGGCATGGGTGGCAACGAACGGTTTGCGGTCTTCAATAAACTTCAACAGGCCAGCCACAATGGGGCCGCTGACACCAATGATCATCGAAATAAAGGCTGCAAACCCGCCAAAACTGAACAAGGCAAGCGGCCTGCGATTTTTGGATGAAGGTTTTGGCCCCCAAACTGAATAGAGCAGGAACGCTGCGATCAAGAGCGTGAAAAGCTGATTGGGCATCCAGACTGCAACCTGCCCGCCAAGCATAGCGCCAGGAATGCCCCCAAGAGCAAACCAAATCGCATATTGCCATTGAATGTCTTTGCGGCGCAAAAACGCGCGGCCCGCATTAGAGCCCAGTTGCACCACGCCATGCATGGGAACGGCAATGGCGGCAGGCAGAAAGAAAGTTAGAATGGCGATTAAGGTGATCCCCCCGCCAAGCCCAAGTGCCGCCGTTAAACCTGACGTAAAAAAGCTTGCGATGACCAAAATGAGCGCGATCCAGCCATCAAGACCTGATGGCACCAGCGCGGAGATGAAATCTATCATGTCGACTTGATAAACCTGCTGGAGGATTCGTGCAATTGGGCCCTACTGCCCCAATAGGGTTCTGATAATAGAGCTCTGCTCCAAAGTGCGATGAACTGGGCACTTATCGGCAATTTCTAACATGCGATGGCGCTGCTCTTTGTCCAGCTCGCCTTCAATGTGGATAAAGCGCTTAAAAACATCCACGCGCCCTTCATGGCCCTGTGCACACTCTTCACAGTCTTTGGCATGGTGTTTGGCGTGTTCAACCCGTGTTTCAATGTGATTGACGGGCCATTTTTTCCGGTCCGCATACATGCGCAAAGTCAATGTGGTGCAGCCACCAAGTGCGGCGGCCAGCAAATCATAGGGCGTTGGGCCACGATCAGATCCGCCAACGGCGATGGGCTCATCTATGGTCAAAGGATGGCCAGACGCATCCACATGTAGATGATATTTGCCCTCGCCGCTTTCAGCCGCAATAACATGGCCCTCAGTGTCGGCCTTTTCAGCGACAGATGGAATATATCTCTCTGCCCATGCCGCAATCACTTGCGCGGCATATGAGGCATGTTCAAGCTTGGTGAGCAGATGATCCGCATCATCCAACGACACAAAGCTTTTTGGGTGCATGGCGGCCTTAAAAATACGTTCGGCGTTTTCAACGCTGACCACGCGATCTAGAGGGCTATGCAAAATCAATTTTGCGCCACGGAACTTCTTAATCTGCGCGGGCAAGTCGAATGTGCGCACATCATCAAGGAATTGTTTTTTGACTACAAAGGGTCTGCCCCCAAGATCAATTTCACCTTCCCCGTTTTGCTCAATTTCTTCAACTGAACAAGAGAACTGTTGCAAAACATGCACTGCGTTTGCAGGCGCGCCAATGGTGGCAACTGCCTTTACGGATGCGAGTTCAGGTGCAGCGGCAAGCACTGCAGCACCGCCAAGTGAGTGCCCAACCAAAAGTGCTGGCGCATCATAATTGTCAGTCAGCCAATTTGCGGCTGCGACCAAATCTTGGACGTTGGTGGAAAAATTAGTGTCGGAGAAGTCACCGCCAGACTTTCCGAGCCCGGTAAAATCGATGCGCAACACCGCAAAACCATGTTCAGTCAGTGCATTGGCGACCCGACGACTGGCAACAAAATCTTTTGAGCAAGAGAAACAATGCGCGAATATTGCGAAAGCGCGTGTTTTACCGCGCGGCCAGCTGATGGCGGCGGCAAGCTGTTCGCCCATCGCGCTATCGAATTCAACCTTTGTGTTTTTCTCCATCAGTGCCACCTTCATCGTCCGCCGCAGATTTTAACAGTTGGGCCAATGCTGCCTCTTCTTGTGGAGAAAGCGCATTTGGTTTTGGCTGCCTGTTTCTTAGAACAGAAAACAGGGCTATCGCGCCAATCAAGAAAAGGATAGGTGCAGTGAGCCAAAGGACCAAATTGTGGCCGGCGAACACAGGCTTAAGCAGCACGAATTCTCCGTAGCGGGCAACCACAAACTCCATGATTTCACTATCTGAGTCACCCGCGACCAATCGCTCTCGCACAACAATGCGCAAATCTTTTGCCAAGTCCGCATCGCTGTCATCAATCGACTGATTTTGACAAACCAGACATCTCAGCCCCGCTGAAATGGATCTCGCGCGCTGTTCCAACACCGGGTTGTCCAATATCTCATCAGGATTGACAGCGAGAGATGGCGTGAGCAGAGCTAGAAACAACATCAAGGCGATGAAAAATCGATTCATAAAGCTTGTCCAACCGCTTGTTTTTTCGCCTGTTTCGGCGCAGCAACCCGCATCCGCCGATCCGTCAAAGAATAAGCGCCAGCAAGTGCCATCAGCACCGTTCCTAACCATATCAATGTTATCATTGGCTTATGCCAAACCCGCACAACGCGCGCGCCTTCGGGCGTTTTATCCCCTAAGGATACATAGATTTGGGAGAAACCAAAGGTCTGAATGCCAGCTTCAGTTGTGGGCATTCGGCGCGCCGTATAATTGCGTTTTTCCGATGCTAAAGTGCGCAGTTTCCCGCCATCTTTTGAGACCAAAAAATCAGCGTGTTCTGTGACATAGTTGGGTCCCTGTAACAAACGTTCACCCTCATATTGAATGGTGTAGCCTGAAAGCTCTGTCTGATCACCAGGTTGCATGGTGGTGATCAGTTCCGTTTCAAAGCCCGAAACGACAACAATGCCAAGAACAGTGACGCCCAAACCAAAGTGTGCACCAGCTGTCGACCAAACGGTTTTCGGAAGTCCCATTAAGCGTCGCAAACTTCTAGACGGCGCGATGCGGAACAATTGTGAGCGCTCAGCCAAATCCGCAAGTGCGCCGACCATCACCCAAAAAG
>NZ_CAKZPW010000152.1:0-4404 GCF_937139385.1 uncultured Maritalea sp.
GCCAGATAGGCACAGTGCCCAATACCAATGATAGGGGTGGGGCGGATTTGGATGTGGTTCAACCATATAAGTGACAGTCTGGAGTTTCTCGCCGGTTGGTGTTTCCACTAAAAGATTGGGTTCGCGGGTATATTTCATCGGGCGATCCCAGTCTAAACCCTCAAACTTGTCGAGCACGGGCGCTTCGCTGATTGCCATCTCGTAGACCACGCCGTGTACTTGGTCGTTGCCATTTTCGGTTCTAAACATAGCCATTTTGCCAGATGCACCATGATCATCATCGGCCACCATGCCATAATTGATCGCGTGGCCGCTTACACTGGCTATCGCCACAGGCTTGGCTGATGCGCACCGGTTTTGCAGCCGGGCGTTTAGCAAATTGGAGCCATAGGCGAAATAGTAAAAGCTGCTCATGATGTTCCCGAGTTTTTTGCAATTGTTATTTGATATGGTGATCTGCACCAAATTCAGCAAGATTTGTCAATTCAGGATATGTTTATCTTCGTGCATAAATTGGAAGGACTTTGATTAATTGGCGGTAAATAAGATCAAATATCAGGATCGTCTGGATCGTGTCATCAACTATATTTACGACCATTTGGACGAGGACATCGATCTAAACCGACTGGCGGAAATTGCTTGTCTGTCACCTTATCATTGGCATCGCGTTTATCGGGGTATGAAAGGTGAAAGTATTGTCGCCACAGTTAAGAGGTTGCGCTTGCACCGCGCTGCAACCCAGTTGGCCAATACTAAACTACCATTGGAACGAGTGATTTCTCGTTCTGGCTACAGTAGCGCATCTGCGTTCTCGCGAGCCTTTTCGGATCGATATGGCATGCCACCAGCAAAATTCCGCGAGTGCGGACGTCCTTCCAATCTTATTCAATATGTTGCTGAGGGAAATGCACAAATGCACGAGGTTGAGATTAAGAGATTGGATGAGATGGTTCTTGTAGGGTTGTTTCATCAAGGCTCCTATCATGAAATTGGAAAGGCCTTTGAAAAACTCAATGTATTTGGCAGGGCCAAAGGTTTGATGGGGCCGGATATGCGATCGTTTGGGGTATATTTTGACGATCCGGACGTTGTGGAAACGGGCGAGCTGAACTCGTTCGCCGGTATTGTCGAGACCCAAGAAACCTTCCCTGAAGACCCGTTTGAACGGGTTCAATTCTCGGGCGGGCGGTTTGCTGTAATGCGGTTTAAGGGTCCTTATGCCCAGCTTCCATCGGCCTATCACTGGTTTTACGGCACTTGGCTTGTTCAAACAGAACAGATTTTGCGTGACGCGCCGTGTTTAGAGGCCTATTTAAACGATCCGCGCGAGGTTGCGCCTTCAGATTTATTGACCGACATTTTCATGCCAATTGAGTGAGCTACATGAGCAAAAAGAACAAAATCGACTTCAAACGCCAAGATGCGAAGCTTTACAGCGGAAAGGTCGAACGCTTTGATTTGGTCAAAGTGCCGCCGATGAATTACCTGATGATTGATGGGGATGGTGGCCCAGGAAGTGAGAGCTATCCGGCCGCAATTGCTGCCCTTTATGCGCTAAGCTATGGGTTAAAGTTCTTTTCCAAGATCGAGATGGAAAAAGACTATGTGGTTGGTCCCCTAGAAGGCCTTTGGTGGGCCGATGATATGGAAACATTTATCACGCGGGAAAAAGACAAGTGGAAATGGACCATGATGATCCGGCAACCAGATTGGTTGCTTGGCGAACATCTTGATCAGGTTCTTGAAACTTCAATTGAAAAGAACGGTGCAAAATCAGATGCGCCAACGGATGAGGCTACATTGCGTTCTGTTCGGCTTGAAACCTTGGACGAGGGCGATTGTGTGCAAGTTTTGCATGTTGGCGCCTATGATGACGAGGGGCCAGTTCTAGCACAAATGCATAATGAATATGTGCCACAGAACAAAATGAAGATGATCGGTAAGCACCATGAGATCTATTTGAATGATCCGCGCAAAGTGACGCCGGACAAACTTAAGACTATTTTGCGTCAGCCTGTTCATTTGCAGTAGCGTTCATAGGCTTGAATAACTTTGTTTGCGCGCCATAGCGCACTCAATCATTTCTTCGCTTGGCGGATCAATTGCTCCGTGCTTTTCTGCCAAGCGAATTACCCCAAGCAAATCCGCAAGTTCCTTTGTAAGTGCAAAACCGTTCTTTTCACCGGTATCTGCGTTTGTTGTATCCACACCAAACCGCTTGACTTTGGAAACAGCTTGAATGATTTCCGCGCACTCTTCTACGAGTATTGTTAGAGCTTCTAACTTTTGATCTTCACTAACCGTCATCATCCCTTAGTGCCACTCAGGCACGATCCTACGTAGAATCTCCAGTTGTTTATCTTTATGGCATTATCACATTAGATTGACGGGAACGCATTATCTTGACAGTGGAAAGATATAGCCCTATCTATGTGCCACTATTGAGGAGTGATAATGATGAAACTGCCAAAAAATCGAGACTTACGACGAATCCTAATGGCGCAGGTGCCAGCGGATTTTGCAGATTGGCTTGACTATGTGGCGATCATCTCACTGTTTACCTACACTTGGTCGGTTGAGCCGATCTATTTTGCTTTCTTTGCTTTGGCATTTTCGCTGCCCTATTTGATTGTGGGTCCTTTTTCTGGCGCCTTGGTGGACCGGTGTGACTTGAAAACCGTTATGGTTTGGTCAAATCTTGGTCGCGCAGCGTCAACCTTTGCTTTGGCTTTTGCCGGCCAGCCAGAACTTGTGCTGGTTTTGGTTTTCATACGATCCTCAGTGGACAGTTTTTTCAGTCCTGCCAAACAGACTGCCATACAAGTTTTGGCGGAAAAGTCTGAATTGATGGCGACGAATTCTCTGAGCCAAATACTCAATCAAGCCTCCAAAATTGTCGGGCCCGCCGTTGGTGGAGCGCTATTGATCTTTGTTAGCAGCCAATCGGTTTTTGTGGTCAATGGATTTGTGTCTTTGCTGGCTCTGGCCATTTTGCTCTGGCTGCCAAAGGGACTGCGCCCAAAAAACTCAGGTGAAACCGAGGCAGGGGGCACCGATCAAAAGAAAATGGGCATATTTGCGGAAATCGCTGAAGGCTACAAAACCGTCGGGCGCATCCCCGCGCTCTGGGTCACCATTGGGCTTGGCGCATTTGGTTTTTTCGCGATCTTTTTGCACGACACATTGATCGGGCCTGTGACAAAACTGTTGGGGTTTGATCAGTCGATTTTGGGTTTAACCGTTACAGCGGTTGGTGCCGGTGGTGTGCTTGGTGCATTGGCGGTTGGTAGTATCAAGCGACCAATACATCCTTATGCGCTGATTGGGCCGGGCATGTTCATTGCCTCGCTGTTTACACTGCTGCTGGGCTTTGCGGCCACAAATATGTGGGCATTTCCGCTTTGGATTTTTGTGCCCGGCGCCTTTGTGATTGGCTTTGCGAGTTCGGGCATATTTGTGCCCATGCGCACGGTTTTGCAGCTTGAAACGCCGCCAGACAAAATGGGACGTGTAACCGCAGTCAGTGAAGCCGTAACAGTGACGGCGATGATGGGAGCGCCATTTATTGGGGCAATGTTGGCCACCAATTATGGTCTTGGCGTGCCATTTGTTATTGGCGGTGGCCTGTCATTGGTTTTGGGATTGGGCACGATCGCTTTAATCCCTTTTATCAAATTCAAAAAAGCGGATGAGCAGCCCGATAGCCAAGAAGCCGAACTGGCCAACGCAAGTTGAACGTTTGGCGACGGAGCTGTGTTACTCAGATTGGGAAGGGGCTATTCGCCCCAGGTTTCTTCTAGAACACGCAGCCAATTGGCGTGGCAGATTTTGTTGAGGGCTTCATCGTCATAGCCTGCGTCACGCAAAGCACTGGTCAATGTGGGCAGTTTGGCGGTGCTATCAAGATCATAGGGTGGGGGCGCGCCGTCATAGTCAGACCCTAAACCAACATGGTCGATGCCCATGATATCCACCATATGGTTTACATGTTCGACCAATGTGGACATGGGTACATCTTGGTTTTTCGCCCCATCTTTGCGCAAGAAAGCAACGGCAAAGTTTAGGCCCGCAATCCCGTTTGTGTCTTTGATCGCTTTGAGCTGATTATCGGTTAAGTTGCGTGTGGTGGGGCAAAGTGCATGGACATTTGAATGGCTGGCAATGAGCGGTTTAGTTGAAACGCGTGCGACGTCCCAGAAGCCTTTTTCGTTGATATGCGATAAATCTACAGCAATACCCATTTCATTGCAGGCTTTGACCAACTCTATGCCATCATTGGTGAGGCCCGGCCCTGTGTCTGGTGAGGCGGGGAACTTGAACGGCACACCATGTGCGAAGGCATTTGAACGGCTCCACACGGGACCAATGGAGCGCAAGCCATCGTTGTAAAAGGCTTCAAGGTTC
>NZ_CAKZPW010000153.1:0-5372 GCF_937139385.1 uncultured Maritalea sp.
GGCTCCGGATTGTGTCCGCACTTTTCACAGGCGTCTTGCAAGAGGTAGTAGTTGGTCCCCATTAGCTCTTCATCCTCATCACGCCCTCGCCCCCGCGTTGTACAGGTGCGCCGCCGCAGATGAAATCGTCTCGAGCGAAAAACGGTATAAAAACCAACATCCTAATTCTGTGCATAGTGCTTAGCATGTTGGGGTTGGGAATCGTCTACGGTCTCGATTTTTTTGAAAGCCGTGCAACGCAAGTTGCAAATGATAAGGGAACGCCTGTTGAGTTCACCATCGCGGCATCAAAACTGCAGGCACCAGAATCGTGGATCGTTTCCGAATTCAATCCCGAGCAAACAATCCTAAATTTGCTCCAATTACACCTGACAATGAACCTAGATGGTCAGAGCTTCACGCTAAACCTGACGTTGATGCCGGCCGCACGTGCCGCCCCAAGCGCATATTTGCTAGATTCACTCTACATCCACAATTTCGCGCCCGGTCGTTCGGACCAAATGTATGGGCTCGTGGTCAAAAAACTAAAGAATGAAGCCGGTTTTGAAGACGAAACCGTTTGGTACGACGCATTGAGCGCCACACCCTTTGTGGCCAAATGCCTAGAGGAGAAGGTTGCCGTTGAGCGCGCAAAGAATTGCATCACGACTGTTTTGGTCAACAAGCGCGTATCCGCGCTCATTCAATTTGAAAAGGCCATTTTGCCCCATTGGCGGCAATTCTCTGTGGCGCTGAACAAGCAAATGGCCGAATTCAACGTTGATTAAGAATAGTCTTCCAGATCAATGTCAAGAATCGCCATTTGGAAGTTGAAAGAGCGTTCGCCCTCATCTTCGTCTAAATACATAACGCCGATGAATTCTTCCCCAAGGTAAACCTCAGCCGAATCGTTCTTGTTTGGGCGTGCCCGAACTTCAAACGCTGGGTTGCCAAATTTTCCACGTAGATACTTCGTGAGATTTGCAATTTCTTCTTTTGTCATTCTGACCACCACTTTTGGCATTTAAGTTAGAGCGCGAAACTAGCAAGTTAGCCAATTTGCTCAACAGCTAGTTTGGTTTTCCCCACTTTAGCCGAATTTCAAATTTTCATGATGAAATGTTTTGTACCAGTTGCCATCTCGCTCAATCCAAAGCGCCATACATATGTCAACAACACCATCATTTTTCTCACGCAAATACGCGAGGCAACAGCTGTCCTTGGATCCAAAATGACCCCACAAGCGGGTCATATTGACGTCCGCGGCCTGCCCGATTTGCTCAATGTAATCCGACTTTGCGATCGCATTTCCATCTACGTCAAAACTCACAAAATCACTAGCGACATGGGCGGCCAGATCTGCTGATTGCATTTCGGCAAAAGCCAATTGTTCTTCACTCAGCCAAATCTGGTCGATAATGCTTTGCTTGGACGTGGAAATCTCAGTTTGAATCTGTTTTACCGCTATCATCGACAATCATCTGGTCCATTCTGGATGCAGGTTGGGCACAACCGGCCTCTCCCACAACCTTCGCAGGAACGCCAGCAACTGTGGTTTTAGCAGGCACATCCTTTAAAACTACTGAACCTGCAGCAATTCGCGCGCAGTCACCAATAGAAATATTTCCCAATATTTTCGCGCCAGCGCCAATCATCACCCCACAGCCAATTTTCGGGTGCCGATCACCGTCTTCTTTGCCTGTACCGCCAAGAGTTACGGCGTGCAAAATTGAAACATCATCCCCAACACGCGCAGTCTCACCGATCACCAGGCCGGTGGCATGGTCCACCATTATCCCACGTCCAATCACGGCCGCAGGATGAATGTCCACCTGAAACACCTGTGAGGAGCGGCTCTGCAAATATCTTGCAAAGTCCTTGCGTCCGCCTTTCCACAATGCGTTGGAAAATCGATAGGTTTGAATTGCTTGAAAGCCTTTGAAAAACAAAACAGGGTCAATTGCCCGGTTGCATGCCGGGTCACGTTCTAATGTGGCCATTAGGTCAGAACGAATATTGTCTGCGATTGATGGATTGTCGCGTAAAACGTCAAAAAACGCCCGGCGAATAATCGCCGCAGGCATATCACGGTGGTCCAGAAGTTCGGATGCGCGATAGGCAATCGCCTCTTCGACGCGCTCGTGGTTGAGAACATTTGCAATAACCAGCCCCGCAAATGCAGGTTCATTGGCCATCATTTGCTCAGCATCGCTGCAAATCGAGCGCCAAACCGGGTCAACGATTGTCGGTTTTTGCGATTGCAGCTTTGTCTCAGCCATTGAAGTTCTCCGTTTTCAACTCTTGTGTATATGGGTGCTATCAACACATTTACCACCCAGCGGCCCCTTTAAGAAGGATAGTGCCGCCCAAGGAATGATAACACAGCTTGTTTAAACTGTTTATCCCCTGTCGCGCGCATGTGATCACGCCCTTCAATCACAAAGCTTTCGCCTTGTTTCATCAATGCGGCCAGCGGTTCAGGTCGACCGCCAACCTCATCTTCACTGCCAACGGCCACGAGAACAGGCAAATCAATTTTGCTTATGTCTTCTTCTGTGATGCGTTGACGTGAAGACGCCATACAAGCAGCCAAAGCACGACGGTCGCTTTTTGTGTGGTCGGCAAATATGCGGAACATGCGCCCAGTTTTGTCTTTTACTTCTTCAAGCGTTGGCGCAAGCAAAGCGTCCACAATTACACCGGACGTGGACATGCCGATTGTCATACGCTCCCCAAGACCACCAAAAATTCCGCATTTGATCAACTCGGGAGCAGCCATACACGCATAAGCAGATATGCGTGCGCCCATTGAATAGCCCATGATCGCAATCTTCTTGATCCCAAGGTATTTGATCAGATTGATCGAATCCTTTGCCATCTCACTGGAAGGATAGGCATCAGAATCATAGATCTTTTGCGATTTGCCATGACCGCGGTTGTCTATTGTGATCACTCGGTATCCGGCACGCACAAGAGAATCAACCCAATCTGTGTCTACCCAATTGACTTTGCCATTGGACCCAAATCCATGAACCAGCAGAATGGATGGCCCCTCGCCATATACGGAATAGGCGATTTCATAGCCTTCAGATTGAAAGTGCGGCATTTTGGACCCTATTTAGTTGCATTTACAGCGCTCAATATCAGCAAAATGTGTTTTGGCAAATTGTCAACTTGATCAGCAAAGGTTATACGCTGTTCAACGCGCATGGGTTTAGCTATGTTTGACCCATCTTGTCATCAGACCATTTTTGAAAAAAACGAGAGCAATATGGCACACGGCACAACACCACATTACCACAACGCAATGGGCGTCCAAAAAATTGAAATTGGGTCCAAAGAGTTCAAATGTGTGGGCGCATTGCCGCCGTTTGATCATCCGCATATCTTTTTGGATATGGGCGATGACAACGACATTGTGTGCCCTTATTGCTCAACGCATTACATTCACAATGGAAACCTTGGCGCCGCAGCATCTTCTCCCAAAGAAGCCGTTTACGACGCTCATAAGGCGTAACAAACGAGGAATATATGGGCCCCGACAAAACGATTTCAATCAATGGGGCAGGTATTGCCGGTCTAACTTTAGCTCTAGCACTCGCAAAACTTGGCTTTCGCGTGGTCATTGCGGAACAGAGCCGAGAAATCTCACAATTCGGCGCAGGGCTCCAAGTTAGCCCAAATGCCCGCCGTGTGCTGAACGAGCTTGGCTTGAATGAAGTCATTGCCGCTCATAGTTTTGAACCGGCCGGAATTGATATCTATCGCCATGGCAAATCCGCGCCACTTTCCAAGGTAACACTTGGCCAGTTTTCAAAAGAGCGATACGCTGGAACACCCTATGCTGTGATGCATCGCGCTGACCTCGCTGAACAACTCTACAAGGCCACAAAGGCGTTTCCGAATATCGAAATCCTGTTCGGCGTTACCCAAACACGTGTAGAAGACTTGGGTGATGGCGTTTCGGTAATCATCGAACGTGAAGGCAAAGCAAGTTACCCGCCCAATAGACAACGGCAGGTAGATTTAGCCAATCCGTGCGGGCAATGCCCCACGCCGCGTATATGCAAAGGCAAACCGCACAGGCCAGCAGCGTCCAAAACGAAAAGATCACCACCGGTTCACCACGATTAAGCTTGCGCACCAAGGGCGCATAAGCGCCGTGACAAATGACACCGATGAAAAAGATCATTTCCCCGGTGCCAATGTTGAACGACAAAAGCGCATTCAAATCTCCGCGAAAGATCACCCATACTGCGCCCGCAGCCGCAATCAGCAAGCTGATAGTCATGCGCGAAGAAACCCGTTGGGCCAGAAACAAAATGCCAAACCCTGCCGAAATCAGCGGCATCAAAGTAAACACAGCGCCCGTTGAAACGGGCGAGGTGATCTTGAGCGCCTCGAACATAGTGACAAAGTAAACGCCCATCAAAGCACCAAGCAAGATGAACCGCAGCGGTGCTTTGGGGAGGATTTTGCCCTTTTCAACCAACTTATTGCCAGTGAAATAGGCAATCAAACCCATCACAATTGAAGCGAGCAGAAACCTTGAAGCGCTGAGTGCGCCAGCATCAATATGGGGGGCCGCCAATGCGCCAAATGAAAAGCTGGCGGAAATCAGCATGGCAAAAAGGATCATAGCAAAATGGCCGCGAAGTTTTTCGCGACCATCAATCACCTGTCCATGTGGGGAACTGGTGCTTTGTGCTTTATTCAGCAGGTTCTGTGACCGCACTTGGGTTGTTGGGGTGCGTTGTCCAGTTGGCATAATTGGGGTCAATTTCTTTTTTGGTGCGCGGGTCGACACCAGAAATTTGCTCCATTGTAATGCAACTATCAACCGGGCAGACGTTTACGCACAGATTACACCCGACGCATTCCTCGTCGATCACCTCAAATTTGCGCAAACCATCCACCATATTGGTGATGGCTTGGTGTGATGTATCCTCACACGCAATATGGCAACGACCACAGCTAATGCACAAATCTTGATCGATCTTTGCTTTGGTCACATAGTTCAGATTGAGATTTTTCCAATCCGTCACATTTGGCGTTGCAAGTCCCATGAAATCATCAATGCTCTCATAGCCTTTTTCATCCATCCATTCGGATAGGCCCGAAATCATTTCTTGAACGATTTTAAAGCCATAAGTCATCGCAGCGGTACAAACCTGCACGTTGCCACAACCCAAAGAGATAAACTCCGCCGCATCGCGCCACGTGTTGATGCCACCAATGCCAGAAATCGGCAGACCAGCGGTTTCAGGGTCACGGGCAATTTCAGCCACCATATTCATGGCGATAGGTTTAACCGCAGGGCCGCAATAGCCGCCGTGCGTGCCTTTCCCGTCGATCATCGGTTCGGGCGCAAAGAGGTCCAGATCGACCGAGGT